>VGTJ01000031.1 GCA_016874775.1 Deltaproteobacteria bacterium | reverse complement strand
ACTGATGCGTTCGCCATTGACCACAATTGACACACCGCTGCGAGGTTGATTCGCCACGCCGTCAATCAGCCGCGCGTTTTTGAAAACAGTAGTCTGAGCCATATTCCCTCCTGTTTTGCTGGGTGACCTCTCTTGTCCCCAGTGCTTTTGCTGGGAGCATACTCTGTCTCTCTGGAGTTGCAAGGCTTTACTATCGGATATATCGCCTATCTCTATTTTTCCTGGTTCTATTTGTACCTTGTGAACGTTCGTGGATTTTCGATCACTCACGGTGGGCTCTATGGCAGCCTCCCGTTTGTGACAGCAGCGCTTGTCGCGCCACTAGCTCACCACTTCGGGTGGGATGGAGCGTTGTATGCATCTGCTGGATTAGCAGTGATCGGTGCGCTGTTCTGGTTCGGCGTCCATCCAGGGCGAGAGATCGATTTTCACAAAGTGGATGCTGCGTAATCGTGCTAGGGTAGTGCGCGCGTGCGCGTGCTCGTCTATTGTTCTCTGGGAGACGTTTGCTTATGCCCAGAGTGATCGGCCTTGATTTTGGCACCACCAATAGTGCGATTGCTGTCGCCACAGCGGACGGCGCAGCGCAGCTCGCGAGCTTTTCTGCTGACAGGCAGTCAACCGCAATGTTTCGTTCAGTTTTGTATTTTGATCCGGAGAATCTCGAACCCACGGGCAAACCGCGCGCAATTGGTGGTCCAGAGGCGATCTCCCAATACTTGCAAGCAGAGACCAAAGGGCGATTGATTCAGTCAATGAAGTCCCATTTGGGTAGCCCGCTATTCAAACAAACGGTGATTTTTAACTATACGTTTACGCTGGAAGAATTGATTGCCATGATTCTCCATGAACTGCGCAGTGCGGCAGAGAAGCAGTTTGGTGATCTAGGCGAGCATGTAGTTGTTGGTCGCCCGGCGCACTTCTCGGGGACAGAAACCGACAGCGAAGATGAGGCGGCCCTAGCGCGTTTGCGAGTCGCTCTGGAACAAGCAGGGTTCTCTCAGGTTGAGTTCGAACTTGAGCCGGTTGCGGCGGCATATCAATACGAACAGCAGCTCGATCATGATGAGCTGGTGCTGATTGCCGACTTCGGTGGTGGCACGAGTGATTTCTGTTTGATTCAATTAGGTCCGACCGCACATGCCCGAGGGCAGCGGTCCAAAGATATTCTCGGTACTGATGGTGTTGCTCTTGCTGGCGATGCGTTTGATAGCAGTTTTATTCGCCATTTAGTGGCCCCTCATTTAGGGCTCGGATCGCAGTATCGTACTCCCTTCGGTCGTGTGTTGTCCGCGCCACTGTGGATCTACGAAAAACTCGAACGATGGCATCAGCTTTCGCTCCTCAAAACCCGCGAAACAATGGAGTCCCTCCGTCAACTGCACTTCCAGTCTCTTGAACCCCGAAAGATCGAGGCACTGATTCACGTTGTGAACGAAGGTCTCGGCTACCAACTCGCACGAGCGGTTGAAGGAACGAAGTGTGAGTTGTCAGAGCGAACGACTGGAGGTTTCACGTTTCGCGATTTGCCGGTCGATATTGCCGCACGAGTAGAACGCGCCCAGTTTACGACCTGGATCGATTCCGAGTTGCGCGTGATTGCTGGATGTGTTGATCGGCTTCTGACTGCTTGTGGGGTGACATCAGGTGATGTTGATAGTGTATTCCTCACAGGAGGCTCATCTTTCGTGCCAGCGGTGCGTCATATTTTTGCTGAACGATTTGGCGAGAGCCGCCTCCGAGGTGGAGAGGAGCTGACGACTGTCGCGCGGGGGTTGGCGTTACGGGCGTTAGAGCAGAGATAGTATCGCCGGTCGAGTGTTTGACGGATTGAGCTGAGAGGTGTCACGTCCGCGGAGGCAAGCGTGACAAGACTGGTCCCTCATCATGGATGAGATGAAAGCCCTAAGCGCTTTCTGCAAATGGCCGTTCACCATGTGCCAGCGATTGGGAAGTCGCTGGTAACGTAAAAAAGAACGTACTGCCTTTCCCAAGAGCGCTTTCCACCCATATCTGTCCGTGATGGGCCTCGATAATTTCTTTGACAAGAGCGAGTCCTAGCCCAGTTCCTCCTATCGTCCGTGTTTCATTGTTGTCAACGCGAAAAAATTTGCTGAACAGATTGGGGAGAGCCTCAGCGGGAATGCCTATTCCTTGATCGGCTACCCAGACCTTGATCTCGGCTTGTTGTAGTTCTGCGCCAACCGTAATAGTTCCGGCTTCAGGGGAAAACTTCACCGCGTTAGAAACCAGATTGGCGAGCACTTGCTGAATACGCTCTGTATCGATGCGAATCGACGGTAGCGCATCGGGAATGGAAAGTTTCCATTCGTGTTTACCGTCGCTTTGGGAAAAGACTGACACCGCTTCATGGAGCAGTGGAGTGAGTTGAGTTTCGGTGAAATGATAACGCGGCTGTCCAGTCGTGATCGACTGCAGATCAAGAAAGTTGTTGATGAGATTGGTAAGGCGCTGGGACTCGCGGTGCATAATGCCGAGCAGATCACGCTGTCTCGCTGGGGGAAAATCGCGTTCCAGCATGAGTTCAGTGAACCCGAGTAAACTGGTCAGTGGCGTGCGTAATTCGTGACTGACTGTCGAGATCAAGTCATCTTTGAGTTGATCCACTTCTTGTGCTGCGGCGAGAGCCCGCTCTAGTTCAGCCTTCTGTCGAATGTCTTGTAAACGAAGATGTTCGAGTCGTTGATGAATACGCAAGCGCACGTAGAAGATTAACAAGGCGAGCACTGTCGCGGCGAACATGGAGAAAACGAAATGAACAGTCTCTGATGAGGGGGGAGCGCCCAGGCAATCAGTCCCCAGCCGACAAACGCTGTGCCCAAAACGGAGACAAAACTCGGAATCGAGAGAAAGAAACACGCAGCCCCAACGATCGTCAGAAGGATGTTGGTGGTCTGGTAGATCTCTCCCGTGAGGTACAGATGGAGAAGGCTATTCCCGAGCACGACATGTGCGATCCCTGCGGCAGTCAAATGCGCGTGGTGCACCGTCAGGACTGATCGTTTTACCAGACTGGCAAAAATGACAAAGACCATTGCCGACAAAAAGGCCGCAGTCATCATTTTCCATGCTACTGCTGAGGGAAGAACCAGCCCGTGAGTGACAATAAAGACGACGTACAGAAAGCTGAGGCCTATGGAGACCGGCTGTAAGCTCTCATAGACGACCGCTGCTAAAGCATCCCTGATGTTTTGCTGAGGAGTGTTGGAGTTTTGTGACGTTTCACTCATAGGCGTTGTTGAAAAAGAAGCTCTGCCACGAAATCTAGCAGAATGCTGTCCTCTCGTCAGGAATCCCTTTGACGAGGGCAGAGGTGATTGTGGCCTCTACCGGTAGTGAGTTGCGTATGTTAGGACAGGGCGGCTATGGAATCGCTTGCGACAGTGTTACGCCGCGTCCCCTTGTTTGCGGACCTCCCACCAGGAGGACTGGCGAAAATTATTGCTGACCTTCGGGAAGAACAACATCCTCGTGGAACCGTTATCTGCTACGAGGGAGAAGCCGCGCACGACTTTTATATTATCAAATCCGGTACGCTCGAAATTTTGGTGAACCGCGGTGGCAACCAGCGTGAAGGTGTCGCCGTGATTGGTGCCCATGAATGGTTCGGTGAACGGGCTTTGTTTTCTGATAGCTCGCGGTCGGCAACGGTTATGGCACGGACTGATGTCGAACTGTGGCGATTGCCAAAGGAAAAGTTCGACAGCCTGATCGAGGAGAACCCGTGGCTCATTTTGCAGTTTACTCGTGTGTTGAGTGACCGGCTGTATAGTCGCAATCAAGAGTTGTCCAAGGTGCAGGCGGCCTTTAACTGGCAAACCGATGCGCTCTTTCGCGCACAGTCGTCGACCCAGCAAGAGTTCCTGACCCAAACGTCACCGCTTGCCACGCTTGATCCGACGATCGTTCGTGAACTGACAGGTTACACCGAGGCCGAAACACAGTTAGCGAGGCTAGCCGAGAGTGGTAACTTCGTGTCTGGAGTCGGTGAGGGATTGCATTATCCAGAAGCGATTCGCGAGTTCCTTCATATGCAGTTGCGAGAGCGGGTCGGCGATGAAGGTGTTCGCGCCTTGCATCAGCGAGCGGCGGAGTTGTACGAGCGACGTGGGCAGTGGGCACTTGCTCTAGACCACTATCTTGCGGCTCAGGCATTTCAGGCGGCAGAGCAGGCGCTGATATCACATGCCAACGAAAATTTTGCCGCTGATCGCCTTGACTCACTACAGAAGTGGCTTGACCACTTTCCACAAGATTTTCGCGAGAACGGTCTCGCGCCTCTTCAGCAACGCCTTGCGCAGGCGTTCGCTGATGAACCAGAAGCGTCTTCTCAGACTCCGCAATCGGGATTCATTGCGCGGCACGTTCCGGCCTGGCTGACGCAATGGCTTGCGGGAGGCTTCGGTATTGCTCTTGCGTTAGGAATCTGGTTTGCCCCCCCAGTCGGTGAACTTAACACTGCCGCGATGCGCATGCTGGCGCTTCTCGCGTGGGCGGTGGTCTTTTGGGTCTTTGATGTGCTGCCTGATTATGTGGTCGGTATCGGGTTGGTGGTTGGTTGGATTTTGTTCTCGATTGTCCCTCCTGAAGTTGCAGTTTCTGGCTTCACGGCTAGTCCGTTTTTTCTCATTATCGGCGTGCTGGGCATGACCGCGTCTTTGCAGAGTTCTGGGCTCCTGTTTCGTCTAGCGTTACACATTCTCCGGAGTTTTCCGCTGACCTATCGTGGCCAAACCTTGGGACTCGGGCTCAGCGGCTCAGGGATCACAACGTGTATTCCTGATACGACCTCTGGGACGGCGATTGCCGGGCCGATTATTTTGGCACTGTCAGATTCATTGGGCTACACACGCCGTAGTAATGGGTCAGCCGGATTGGCGATGGCAGCGATGCTCGGCTTTGGGCAAATGAGTCCATTTTTTCTTACTGGTGCAGCAGAGAACCTCCTGGCTTGGGGATTGTTGCCCGATGCTGCACGTGCACAAATTAGCTGGGGAGGGTGGTTCCTGGCAGCCCTACCAGCGGCGATTGTGACGTTTCTGCTGGCGTTCCTCGTCATCCAATTTCTCTTTCCACCAGAATTTCAGCCGACGGTCTCGCGCGGATTGATCGACACACAAATTGAAGCGTTAGGGCCGCTGTCACGGGCAGAGCTGATCAATGCGCTCGTCGTGTTTGGTGCGATGGTCGGCTGGATCAGCGCTCCGTATCATAGTGTTGATGTCGCATGGGTGGCGATGCTCGGGCTTTTGCTGTTGCTTGCGACGAACTTGCTTGACCGCATAGCGTTTCGCTCCGGCATTAACTGGGATTTTCTTTTTTATCTTGGCGCGGTGCTCAGTCTCACGAGCGTGGTGCGACAACTGGGGATTGATACTTGGGTCATTCGCCTTTTGACCCCATTGTTAGAACCGTTGGCCGCAAATCCAACGCAATTTCTGCTCGTCATGGCTGTGGCGATTTTTGCGGCACGTTTTATCCTACCGAGTTTTCCACTCGTGTCATTGCTGACGTTGACGATCGTACCGATCGCAACTGCCGCTGGAATTAATCCACTGCCATTACTGCTAGTGATTTGTATCAGCGTGACTGTGTGGTTTCTGCCCTACCAGAGCACGTGCTATCTCGCATTATACTTTGGCACCAAAGAGAAAGCCTTTTCGCATAGCCAGGTACGAATGCTGGCGTGGAGTTTTGGAGTGATTTATTGGCTGGCCATCGCCGTGTCGATTCCCTATTGGCGGTGGTTGAAGTTGCTGCCGTAGGCCATTTCATGGGGGTGCGGGGTACCGTGTTCGCCCATGTTGACTCTAACTTGCAGCTTCCGCTCCAACCGGTGCTTCCCACGTTCGATATGGCCCCAGGCGAGTCATCAATCCTGCCGCGATTAACGTGGCAACCACGAAGATCCCGAGCCCGAGGTTGTACGAACCAGTAGTGTCGAAGCCTTTGCCCATCAAGAGTGGACCAAAAACACCGCCGAGGGTAAACGCACCGAAAGCGTAACCGTAAATTTCACCAAAGGCACGAAGGCCAAAGTAGCGGCTGATAAGATATGCAATGATATCGCCCTCGGCCCCCATACCAAGGCCGACGAGGAAAGCGGCTACAAATGCGACGGTTCCTGTAACTCCACTCCAGAGCAAAAGGAACCCGAGCGTGGCTCCACAGAAGAAACCCAGCGCAACGGCAGAAGCAAAGAAGTGGTCAAGCAGGTAGCCAGCGCCAACACGTCCGAACAATAGTGCCGCACCAAACAGTGAGGTTGCTGCAGCAGCGAGCTGAGGAGAAATGCCACGATCGGTGAGAAGCGAAACAAGATGAATCAGGCAACCGTGGACACTGGCTGACATGAGAAAGAACGCACTGACCAACACCCAAAATGTTGAAGTTTGCCTCGCTTCTTGTGCGGTCAAACCAGATTGCTGTTTGTTTGCAAGCGCCGCAGTTGAGTTCATTACTGCGCCATCTGGAGAAAGCCCGACCATTCCTGGGGTTTCTTTGAGAAAGAGTCCAACCACAGGAACGGTAACGACTATAACCATCACGCCGAATACGACGTACGCGTACCTCCAGCCGTGAGCAGTAATCAGCATCTGGGCAAGCGAGGGCGTAACAAACGCGCCAAGCCCGAGCCCAACCATCGCAAGGCCAAGCGCCAAGCCTCGTCGTTTGTCGAACCAATGTGAAAGTACGTTAGAATATGGCACCGGCGCTGTTCCTCCACCTACGAGTCCCAGCACAATGTAGACGGCATAGAACTGCCAAATATTGCCGGTCAATAATGACAGTGACATCAGTCCCAGACCAAAAAGAATGATCGAAGGAATAATCACCCTGCGCGCACCAAAGCGATCGACCAGGCGTCCAACCAATGGGAACACCAGGCTCATCACAAATAGAGATATCGAAAACGCCAGAGAAATATCGCCGCGACTCCAGCCGAACTCCTGACTCAGCGTTCTGAGAAAGACACCGAAAGTGAAGGACACTACCGGGCCATAACCCATGAAGAGGCCGATCGCAGCAATGAAGACGATCCACCAACCGGAGAGGAAGGGCGGTGGAGGTTGTTGTGGATGTGCCATAATTACACCGCAAACGATACTTTTACTGCACCAGAGGTCTTCTTGCTTGCCGCTTCTGTCAAGGCTTCACGATACCGTTCAAGTGGGTACTTCCGTGGCCGCACTGCGGTCAGATTGGCACGGCGACGGGCGATAAACTCGATCGCACGACCAAAGGTGTCTATCTGTCTGCCTTTGAACACTTCCGTGCCGTACGTGAGGCTCCCAACAATCTTGATTTCTTTGAGCCAGATGGGAGTCCAGTCGATTCCTTGAGGCAATGCTGCAAGTCCGAGAATAACTACTGTCCCCTTTCCACAGGTCATACGCAGCGCTTGATTGATCGTCGTGTCGTTGGTGATGGTGTCGTACACCAGTCGGACCCCACCGGCGAGTAATGCCCCGCCCTGCGAGAGCTTGTGGACTTTCGTTTGCGCTAGTTCGCCGACCCGTTCCATCACACCAGCTTTCTGAGCATCGATAATATGCTCAGCTCCTAAGGTGCGTGCCAGTTTGGCTTGAAACGGGTACTTGGCGATACAGACAATGCGACAGCTTGGCTCCACTGCTTTCAACGCAGCAACGTTCATAAGCCCGATCGTCCCAGCACCAATAACGACGACGAGTTCTTTCTTCTGCGGTGGATTGTTCAGTACCGCGCGTAGGCACACTGCGAAGGGTTCAAGGAGCGAGGCTTCATCATCATCAATCTTGTCCGGCACTGGGAACAAGCGGTTACTTGGCGCGACGAAATACTCCCCCCAACCGCCACCGGTGGTTCGGCAGGTGCCAATGAGAATGCCTGGACTGAGACAGCCTTCAGCAAGCCGCTCGCAAATACCGGGGTTACCGGTGCGACATTGCTGACAGAGAGACTTGAATCCTCGTTCTTTGCAACCGATTGAGGGGTCGACTGACACACGCTGGCCGACAGAAAATCCACGCACTCTCTTGCCAACCGCCTCTATTGCACCAAACAGTTCGTGACCAGGAATAATTGGTAACTGAAAGTATGGCTCTGCGGCTGGCATGGGTTTGCCTTGCAGAAATCCTAAGTCACTGCCACAAATGCCAGCAATTTTACTTTTGATGACGACCCAGTTTTCACTGGGCAAGTCTGGAACCGGGACGTCAGTCAAACGCAAGTGTGCAAGACCTGGGAGATGCTCTGGAGCAGTTGCGCCTAGTTGTTTTTGTGGCAAAAAGAGGATGGCTTTCATAGCTTTGCTGCCTTGTTTAACAGTTGTTCGACTTCTTCGGCCTTGCGGACTCGTCCGAATGCGAGACTAAAGGCCTGCAGTGCTGAGCGATGAAGCGTCTCACTAAATGCCGTGCATGCATCCTCAACAATGATGACTTGAAACCCCCGATCTGCAGCATCGCGAGCGGTAGTTTCTACACAAACGTCGGTCGTGACCCCGCTAATTACTAGTGATTCGACTCCCATATTGCGTAGCGTCTGGTCGAGCATGGTGGAGTTGAGCGTACCGCTCGACGTTTTGTTGATGACGAGTTCATCGGCCGTAGGTTTGATACTGTCGTCAATTTCCCAACTTGGATCACCGACGCGGGGGAACATGCGCGTGCCAATGACATTGAGACTAAGCTGGTCGAGGTCTTTCCACATCTGGTTGAGATCGCGACCATCAGTCGTACATGTTCCGATAGCGGTGTAGATAATCGGTAGGTGCTGAGCACGAAAGCAATTCTGCAAGCGCTTGATGTTGGGAATCACCGTCGCGTTCACTCGCTCGCAGTATGGGCCTGTGACCCCAGGTTCAAGTTTCTCGAAGGTCTGCATCAATGGATAAGCGGGGCTGACGAAATAGCGCTGCATATCGATCACGAGCAACGCAGTCTTGCGTGAGTCGATGGTAATGGGCACTTGATCCTTCTGGCGAATAATAGCGAGAATTTTCTCGTGATCAGTCATAGTTTCTCCCGGTTGCGAATTGATTCTGACGGAATACCGACCGTAAGCACCTCAACTCTTATTGCTTGTTACTCATTACTCATTACTGCGGCCCGGTGCAAGCAAGAGGCGCCTGACGAGCAAGGGAAGTTTTGTCATTTCCGTCGAACCTTGCTAAAGTTGGTCCGTAGATGAGAAGGAGAATGGTGGATGGCACAGCTAACGGTGAAAGAATGTGATGATATCGTGCAAAAGCTGGTCGACTATCTCGGGTTCAACCAGTTTTATGAGAAGCTTATTAAGGCGAATGCTGTCGTGTCGCGGAAGCGCCCGTCGAACGTGCAAGCTCTGGCAACACAACTGTATCAACTGAGTGCAGGATTGCGTCGCGAGCACCCGGCACGCTATGCCGTGGAAGTCTTGTGGCAAGATATGTTGTCGAAGAGTGTCAATGAGGAGCAAACCAAAGCTATTGAAGCACTCATTGAGAAAGTGAATACCTGCCTTACTCCCAAGTTCGAGATTATTCCAGAGAAGACGCAGGACCTTGTTACTGCTTTAGGAGATTATCATCGAGGTTTGGCGACACTGACGAATGACGAGGTTGCCTATATGGAGATGTTGCTCCGCGCAACCGGTGACGTTGCACGATTCCTTCGTGAGCGAAGAACTGAAGTGATCGAAGTTGGGGCGAAGCGGGCGAGCGAAGCGCCAAAGGATGAAGTGAATGAACCTGCGGCTGAAAGTGGATCGTAAGATACTGCCATCAGGGCGCCTAACTGGGTGCGATTTCCCAGTATGCATTCGATGTCGTCATGCTGAGCGAAGCGAAGAATCTCTCTGAGAGGCCCTTCACTTCCTTTAGGGTGGCGCTCTTGTTTTTCTCTTACGTTGTCCATGAGAGCAGCACCAGTAGTTTACGGTTGCATCCGACACTGCCCAGGATGTTGCGGATCTTCCTCTAAGTTCTGAATCCGCCACGTGCCGGTGTTTTGTTTCCGCAAATCGGCAATGCAGAAAAATGGTCCATAGGTTGCGGTTTGTCCGTCATCATTCACGGTGGTGACCGTTTGTGAGAAAGGTATAGAAATCTGCCGCTGGTCTGCGCTTGCCGTCATTTGCTCTTCGTTGAGGGTGAGCGATGTCGAAACGTGCTGACTCTGCGTAAACAACTTCCGCAATGCTTCCCGCCACGTCAGGTCTACATTCCACACCTGTCCGAGTGTATTGAGGTCGCGTGCTTCATAGGCATTCTTGTATGTCTCTGTGAGTGAAGAGCGTGCACTGAGAGAATCGCTCTCGGAAAGAGTGGTCTTTCCGCGTGCCAATGCTTCAATTTGCGGTGCGACGCTGGTCGCAGGTGCCGCAAAAGAAGCTCCTCCCTGCGCATGTTCTTGCTGAACTGCCTCTCCTTCGGTGCTTCGTGCTTCCCTGGTTTCTAGATTCCGCTTGCGTGCTGCTAGCATCTCCGGGCTGTTAGTTCTTCCTTCGGCGATGGCAGCAGGTGCTGGCGGAGCAACAGGCGCTTGTCGTGTTTTTTCTTCTGTTAAATGAGACTCCTGGCGAATTGGCTTTTCCACATCACGGGTACCCGCTCCGAGAGGAACCGAGGGAGCAGGAGGTGCCGCAGGTGGAGGGGGTGTTGGTGCTCGCTCATCCTTCAATGCCAAGTCTTCGCGTTGCAGAGGTTGTTTGGCAAGCTTTGCTGGAGCAGTATCTTCTTTGGCTTTTTCGCTTGGTGGTGGTGTCTGGAGAGGTGCAGAGGCAGCAACCGAAGGCTGACTCTGAGCTGCCTTCTCTTCTTCAACCCGGATTTCCTTCTTTTGCTCTGCTTGCCTCTGTCGTTCTCCGGCAGTTGGCGCTGAAGCTGTCACAACATCAGAGGAGATAGGGACTTGGTTGAAAGAGGAAGAGTAGTACGAACGAACAAAAGGAACCGCCAGCAGTAATACCAAACCAAAGGCAAAAGCTGGGTGAAAAAACACTGATCGCAACGTGTCCCAGAATCGAGTACTCCAAGAGGTTTGTTCGTCGATGGTCACCGTCGATTTTGTTTCGCCAGCCCACTTTTGCACGAGCGAGAAGTCGAAGGAACTCAGCAGTTTGACTTCTTCGCGGCAGGCAGCGCAGGCGCGTAGGTGCCCAGCGATTGAAACGCGATCTGCTGCCGACAGGATCTGCGGCCTTTTGTGAAAGGTGACCAGTGTTTCTGCGGATGGGTGGGGAGGAGTTCTGGAATCGTCCAGCGAGCGTAGCTGTTGTTCAAGCGTGGTCCACTGTCGCAACTCAGCAGAGCATGTTGCACAGTGTGGATAATGCGCTCTGAACTCTTGCCACGCGGAACTTTGCGGTTCGAGCAGAAAGAGTGAGAGATCGATTTCCTGAGCTTTATGACACGTGTCACCCATAGGACCAGTGCTTCGTTCCTTTCTACTAAGAAAGACCCAAACTATCGCCAAATGAGATCAGTGTTCAGCAAAAAGTTGTTTTCGTAACTGGGTCAATGCCTGTTGCAGATACCGTTTCAAACTCCCTAACGGAATAGCCGTTACTGCCGCAGCTTCTTCATAGGTTCGTCCTTCGACGTATACGGCTCGCACAACCTGCTGTTGCTTTTCTGGTAGACGGTGTAACGCCGTGCGAAGCGATAACGCTGCTGTTTCATCAAGCGGTTCAGCCGTGCTGAGGTCTGGAGGATCGCTGCTGACCTCCGCTCCGTGCGTGGTGCGCAAGAAGTCATAAAATTCGTGGCGCGTGATGATCCGTGCATACTCGACAAAGGCTTTGGGTTCGCGCAGCTTTCCTTGTCCGAAGCTCTGGACCAATTTCATCAAGACAATCTGGCGCAAGTCTTCCCACTCTTCACGATGATCAAACGCACGTAAGCTCACCAGAAACCCAGAAATAAGGCGGCTAAGCTTGGCGAAGGCAAGGGATTTAGCGTCCGGCGCTCCGTGGAGCAATTCCTCCATGACACTGCTCCAATCCTCCGTTGGGCGACTGTTCTCCTCACGTGCGTGCATTGCCAGCAACCAAACAACTCACCTTTCCTTTCTTAGACATACAATACTTGTGACGAATCGTCCAAGCGACGTGATCCGATTTGTCACGCTTGGCGGTCTTACTTCATAAAGCGCACGAAAGAGGAACGACATGCAACATGATGCACGCCTTTGGCAGGTGATGGTTTTGGCGGGAATTTTATTGTTTGGTCTTCACTCGCTCGATTTCCCGTTGTTGCTGAATGTGATGGTCGTGACGGTCATGAGCGGGATCTTTAGTGAGTATCTTTTCTGTGCGCTATGTCGGTCTACTCGTACCCCTCGACCTCTGAGCGCAACAATTAGTTCCCTCAGTGTCCTCTTGCTGTTTCGGTCGTCTGCAGCGTGGGTCTATCCTGTGGTGATTATCCTGGCCGTGGCGAGCAAATACTTTATCCGCTGGCGTGGACGGCATTGGCTGAACCCGACTAATTTTGCCGTACTCTTGGGAACTGTCCTCTTGCCAGGGTGGCTCTCGTCTGGGCAGTGGGGACATCTGGCGATCTTGCCGCTTGCCTTAGGAGGTCTTGGGATTCTTGTCTTGCTACGAGCCGGGCGGCTCGATAGTGCGCTTACCTTCCTCATTCTAAGTTCCGTGCTGGAATGTGCCCGCATTCTCTACTACGGCTATCCCCATCCGGTTGATATTTTCGTTCATCGTCTCAACAACGGTGCGCTGTGGTTGTTTACCTTTTACATGCTGACCGATCCGCAAACGGCGCCACAAGCACGATGGGGGCGGATATTGCACGCCAGTCTGGTCGCGCTGGTCAGCTTTTACTTTGCTCAATGGTGGTACTGGAAAGACACGCCATTGTGGGCGCTGTTGTTTCTCGCTCCCACCGTTCCATTCCTTGATTGGCTCTACGCAACCCGTAACACGCAGCCCGTGTCCTGCAGTAGTCAACCCGTAACCGTGCAACCCATTTCTCAGGAGGTTTCCAGTATGCAAAAGCAGTTTGTTCGTGTGACACTTCTATTGTTCAGTCTCGTGCTCTTGTGGCCGAGCCTTGGTTATAGCTTCTGTGGTTTTTATGTCGCCCGTGCTGACGCCAAGCTCTATAACTCAGCCTCACAGGTTGTCGTTGTCCGTGATGAAGACAAAACCGTGATCACGATGGTCAATAATTACAAAGGTGACCTCAAAGAGTTCGCGATGGTGATCCCCGTCCCTACTGTTCTGGAAAAGGAGATGGTGCGAGTAATCGATCCGAAAGTAGTCGAGCATCTCGATGCCTACTCCGCACCGCGGTTGGTCGAATACTTTGACCCTGATCCATGTATGGTTGCAGTAATGGAGAAGGAAAGTCGAATGATCGCGCAAGCACCTGCCGCTACCGTAGGAAAGATGCGCGACGAACGGGCGGCTTCGCTGGGGGTAAGAATTGAAGCTGAATATACAGTCGGTGAATATGACATCGTAGTGCTTTCTGCGAAGGAGTCGCAAGGACTAGAAACCTGGCTCAAGCAGAATGACTACAATATCCCGAGTGGTGCGTCGCAAGCGCTGGCTCCATACATCCGCAACGACATGAAGTTTTTCGTCGCCAAAGTGAACCTGAAAGAACAAGGAAAGTCGGGATTCACCTCTTTACGACCACTTCAGTTTGCCTTTGAATCGCCACGCTTCATGCTGCCGATCCGCTTGGGGATGATCAACGCCGATGGCCCACAAGACTTGCTCATTTACTTCCTCACCAAACAATATCGGGTCGAGGTCACCAACTATCGCAATCCGAAGCTACCAAGCGATCAAGAAGTCCCTCCATACATTAAGCAGGAATTTACTAAGTTCTACACCGACATGTTCCGTACCGCGACTATCAAGGAAAATTCACAGGCAGTGTTTACTGAATACGCCTGGAATATGAACTGGTGCGATCCGTGTGCTGCTGATCCGTTGTTGCAGCAAGAACTAGAAACCCTTGGAGTGTGGTGGCTTGGTGGCTCACGTGAGCGCATGGCGCCTGGAACGATGCCGTGGCCAGGTGGTGGAGCAGTACAAGCTTTCGTAACGCGACTGCACGTTCGCTACGACGCACAACACTTCCCGGAAGATTTATCCTTTAAAATTACCCAAGATGCCTCGAATTTTCAGGGACGATACATCTTGCGACATCCGTGGACAGGCGTTGCGAGTTGCCCGGCTGGACAGGAATACTTGCGACAAGTTGCCCAGCGACAAGAGCGTGAAGCGCAGACGTTAGCTTCGCTGACCGGCTGGGACCTGCAACAGATTCGCACCCGTCAACCGAAACTTGCGACTGTCTCTGAGCAAGGGTGGAAAGAGCAGATCAAATCGTTGTTTAAGAAGTAGGTTGTGGTTGTGCTTGCTGAGCAGCGAGGCCTTTTTTCAACGCTCGAATCGTTGAGACAAAGGTCTCGCGCAAAGCGCTTTTCTGCAATGCCAACGGTACTGGTAACTTCGCTTTATCTTTCGCAATGCCGCTGTAGGTGACCAGTGTTTTCGTTCCATCAGGTGAAGACGTGAGACGGTACTGCCCAGTGAGCTCAGAAAACTGATTTTCGACGGTTTTGAGAGCGACACGATTTTCTGCTTCGATAAACGTAAACTCAAGGATCATCCGTTGCGGTTGCCCGAGAATCACCATCTCAAGCTCAACGGTTTTTCGATTATCCTCACTGCCCAAGAGTTTTGCATAGCGGACAGCATCACTAAATTCTTTCGAACGTTCAGGCTCAGTAAATGCGCGGAAAACCGTCGCGACTGGAGCATCGACTCTGGAAGTGAACTCGATCGTCATGGTGTCGGTGTCTTTCTCTAGCTTTTCGCTGAGAATTTCTGCCACCGGGCCTTCCCATTGTTGGGCGGCAGACCGCAGGCGGAGATACCACCACCCACCAACAGTGAGACCGATAACACCAAGGACGAGAACACTCCAGAGTAGCTTTTTCACAATTTACAGCCTATCCGGATAATCGTGCCTGTCTGCTGCTGTCATTCCGAGCAAAGCGAAGAATCTCTCCCCGAACACTGGAGAGAGATGTTTCGCTACGCTCAGCATGACATGATGCCAATCGTTTTCGGATAAGATCTTAGCGAAAAGCACTTTGCTGCGTTTGAGATGGAAGCGGACCACTAAAATAAATCTGATCCTGACCACGCAGATGTTCAGGATTGAGCACGTAATTCCCACCTAAGGATGGGGTCCATACTCTTTCTGCAGCACTGTAGCTCCCGACAGTCAGCAGATACGCAAAACCACCAGTGATGCCTCCCAGTGTGGCGTACACGAGCTTGGTTGGCATATAGACGACATTGGCGAGCACTGTCGCTGTTCCCATGCCAGCATCGTCACTAAAGTCTGCCCGTGCTGCTCCTGGGGCCAGCAATGACAGGGTTAGCAATCCACTACCAATAACGCGAATGACTTTCTTTCCCATGGCTTCAACCTCCTCTTCATACATCAACCTTCTATTTTCACCACGCAGCCGGTGGGCAAAAGTTCCATCAAATGCGCGAATGCGCGTTCGACGTAGTCTTTATCTTTCGACTCAAGGGTTAGTTTAACACGATATTCGCTATTACCAATCTTGGGATAGGACCCTAAGAGTAACTCGGGGTACTCCCGCAGCGTGTCATTGAGGTGTACGGCGATGACGCTTTCGATCTCGTTCGTATAGATGACCTTGAGATGGTATGGATCTACAGCAAAGCGCTCTTTCAACGCAAGAAACTTCTGCTGCAGGATCTCGGGGATTCCGGGGAGAATGTAGATATTCTCCGCTTTAATAGTGGGGAAGCGGATACGCTCGTCTGATAGCAACTCCGCCCCTTCTGGAACTTCAGCCATCTTGAGATGTGCTGCATTTGGCGTTTTGCCGTTGAGATACTCGTGAATCTTGGCTTCTAGGAGAGGGTGGATAATCACGCGACGGCCAAGGGCTCGGGCGACGCCTTCGATGGTGATGTCATCGTGAGTGGGGCCGACTCCTCCAGAGGTAAAGACGAGATCAAGCGTGCGGTGGAAATCACGAACGGTGTCTTCGATGATGTCCAATTCATCGGGGATTACCGTGATTCGTTTGAGGGTTACCCCAAGTTGACGTAGCTCACGGGCGAGGAATGCCGAGTTTGAATCGACCGTCTTGCCAGAGAGGATTTCATTACCAATGACTACGATACCGGCCCTGAGCTCACGCATAGTGGCACTATAAACCGCTTTGGGGACCTCTGGCAAGATTTTTCTCACGGAAGAGGCCGATTATTCGTTGACAAAGCCGATGTCGAGATCCTTGGCGTCTTTGAATTCGCGTAACAAGAAGTCTTTGAGCTTTTTCTTCAAGCGGCTTTCCAGCTGCCGAATACGTTCACGGCTGATGCCATATTGGTCACCGATCTCCTGTAAAGTGACAGGCTCTTCCGCGAGCAGCCGCGTCCGGAAGATAACCTCTTCTTTACCCTTGAGGGTGCGAGCGAACTCGCGCATTTTTTGGCTCATCAGGGTGCGGTACTCAGCCGTAGCAACGGCTTCTTCTGCATTATCTTGTTTCGCGGGAATGAAGTCCCCGAGCGTTGTACTTTCTCCGTCTTCGGTATCCATTGGCGTATCAAGCGACATGTCACGCGCCGCCATGCGCTTTTCCATCTCGACCACTTCCTCTTCTTTGACGCCGAGATTCTGCGCAATCAGTTTCGGTGCGGGCGAGAATCCTTCTGCTTCGAGTCGCTCTTTTTCCCGTTGGAGATTGAAAAATAATTTCCGTTGGGCTTGGGTGGTGCCAAGCTTCACCATGCGCCAGTTGTTCATCAAGTAGCGGATAATGTACGCTCGCACCCACCACACGGCATACGAGGGAAAGCGCACGCCACGATACGGGTCAAAGTTCCGCACCGCTTCCATCAAGCCGATGCTGCCTTCCTGAATCAAATCGAGCAGATTGTGGACAGCTCGTTCGTATCTTCGGGCGAACATCACCACCAGCCGCAAATTGCCAGTCACGAGGCGATACGCGGCCTCGACATCGCCGTGTTCTTTGTATCGAATGGCCAGTTGATGCTCTTCCTCTGGGGTGAGCAGTGGATAGCGACGGATTTCGGCAAGGTAGCGCTGCAGCGGATCATAGGGGACAAGTGCGGTGTCGGTTTCCGCACTGTCCTTCTCATCGTCTTGCGTCGCAATATCGTCCTCAGCAAGCGCTTCCACTTCGACGAGAGGGGTTTCTGTCTCCTCGTCTTCTTCTTCGATCGCTTCCACTGTGTCAGACGTGTCGGATGCAGTGGTTTCAACGGAAGAAGGGAACAGAACCTTGTCTTTGTCCTTTTTTCGTGCACGCGGCATAACGAAGCCAGTATACGGGATGCGCACGCAGCAGGGGAGGCCCCTGTAGTAAGCGTGAGACATTTCACCCCATTCGCCAAGACCTCTCAGATGATCGTGATCCTCGAACATCGTCAAGGGGAATGAGGGGTACCTATGAAAGATCTGCTGGCAATGAGTGATACCTCTCTTTGAGAAAATAATTCACTGCACACCTGTGTTTCTCGGTAGTGGTGACTACTCCACTGACAGCGCAGGCATCAGGACCCTTTCGCCTTACAAATGCAAGTCCTTTCGCGGACTGTCTGTATAGCAGCGCTCAAGCTGATCGACGGCTTGACGGAGGCGATCACTAGCCTCTTGTGGTACCTGGACCATGAGTTTGACGTATAAGTCACCACTTGTACTTGTTTTGCTATCGGTGATGCCTTTGCCTTTCAGTCGTAACGTCTGTCCGCTTTGACTACCTGCAGGAATCTTGAGTTTGACATCGCCATGCGGGGTTGGCACGGTAATACTCGCACCATGAACCGCTTCACCGATAGTGACTGGTACATCAAGGTACAAATCGAGTCCTTTACGAGTCAATGTCGGATGCGGCTGAATGCGAATTTCAAGATACAAATCTCCCGCAGGGCCGCCACTGCTCGACGCAGCGCCTTTGCCGGCTAAACGAATGCGGGTGCCTTCGTCGACACCGGCGGGAATCTTCACTGTCAGCTTCTCTGGGCTTGTGATACGCCCGCTGCCACCGCAATTGCTGCAGCCTCCAGGGCTCAACCTGCCAGACCCTCCACACCGTGCGCAGGTGCGGAAAAAAGCCATTGGACCAGCACCAACGCGGACTTGGCCTTGTCCGCCACACTCTGAGCAGGCAGCACTTGGGCGTCCAGCCCGCCCACCGGTGCCATGGCACGTTGGGCATGGACTTGGTCGTTGAAGAGAAATCGTTGTGTTGGTTCCGCGGATGGCA
Organism: Deltaproteobacteria bacterium; assembly: GCA_016874775.1. Taxonomy (NCBI): domain Bacteria; kingdom Pseudomonadati; phylum Myxococcota; class Myxococcia; species Deltaproteobacteria bacterium. Next base: position 21,639 of record VGTJ01000031.1, on the reverse strand, counting down.
TCGAGGAGGCCGAGGTCAAGAACATATTCAAGGTCTTGGGCAGGAGTGACACCTGGCTGAGTCTTGCCGCCTCCTCGTCCAAAGCCCCCGAGGTTGCCAAAAAGGTCACCAAAAATGTCTTCAAACCCAGGGCTGGAACTTGACGAGGAGCGGCTTCCACGTGGCCGTGAGGCAGACCGACGTGCACTCTGCTGCCATTGCTTGTGCGCCCGCATCTGCTCTGCATTAAAGCCGGGTTGGAGACCTTCCTCACCAAACTCGTCGTAGAGTTTACGTTTGGATTCATCACTGAGAACGTCATGGGCAAGCGAGACTTCCTTAAAGCGTTCTTCGGCTTGCTTGTTCCCCTGATTGACGTCGGGATGATACTTCCGTGCGAGCTGACGATAGGCTTTTTTAATCTCGTCAGTCGAGGCAGTCCGACTTACTCCTAAGACAGCGTATAAATCTTTTTTGGCCACTACTTAATCTCTTTAAGCTCTTTCGACTCTTCCATCCAAACTTTGCCAGCAGCGATTTCACGGAGGGAAGTCACTACTTCTTTATTATCCGAGCTGACAAGTGGACGTGCGCCTTTGAGCAATTCTTTTGCTCGGCGTGCAGCAATGACGATCAATTGAAAGCGGTTGGGGATCTTTTGCAGACAATCTTCAACAGTAATTCGTGCCACGTACATCCTCCTTCGTAAAATAGCTATCAGTTCTTAGCTGTCAGCTTCCAGCAGGCCAAGAAGCTGGCCTTCGCAAGCAGCAGCACTAAAGATGAAGGAGAAACCTCATTTTTTCTTCCCTAGCTAACTGCTGAAAGCTAATGGTTGACTACTTCCTGATATAATAACAAAGTAACACTGAATAGGGAGAAGTAAAGAAAGACGAGAGCAGGGGGTAGCGAAAGCTGCCCCGACCGAGTGATTGAAAAGATTCGGAGCAGAGATTGAGCAACGGAAGGCCTACACCTCTGCTACTGCAAAGGTTCGATAAGGGAGGTGAGCGCTCCTTACTCTTCATCTTCAGTGAAGGTATCGATCTCTCCTCCGCGTAGCGGACGCGGGGCAAAGTGCCCTTGGACAGAAGCTGCACTTGGCGGTGTCCATTGTTGCCCTTGGCCGGAGCCTTGGCCTGGGCGAGGCGCGCCGTTGTGTCCACGTGGGCTATTATGTCGCTGCTGATCATGGCGCCACGGTGGCTTTTGTCGTTGCTCTTGGTTGCCGCCTGGGTGTTTGAGACGATTGCCGATGAATCCCACCCGTTCTTCAATGCGTTTAAGCGAAGCAATGAGGGGGTTGAGGTGCTCCATCAGGTGACGCCGAATGAGATCTCCCACAATAGGTAAGACGGTTTCGGATTCAACGCTCCCGTCTGCAGAAACGGGCGGAGTGGTCTTCTGCAGATTTTGTACTTCCGCGGTCAGGGCCGACAAACTCGCTGTGACTTTCTCTTCGAGCGCACTGAGCCGTTCGGTAAGGACCTGCAGACTATCGACGCTGGGCTCGACGATTGGGGGAGGCGCAGTATCGGCGGCCTCTTTCGTCGCACGACTGCGTGGTTTGAGTGGAGCAGCGGTATTGCGGGGAGAGCTTGCGCGTTTGGTCGCCGTTGCGGACGCTACTTTCGCCATGGACATCCTTTCTCTGGAAGCTGCTTTGGTATGAATACGTCACAATAGGTGCGATGCATACTCCAGCAACTCCCCAAGTTTACGAATCTTACTAGCTCGTGCCGTTTTCTCCTCAGCCGGAGCAGCGGTGAATTCTTCGAGGTGGACCTTTAAGCTGTGTTCAATGGCAGCAACGCACGTTTGAAGGCACGCGTGCTCACGTTGTCGTCGACGAGCCTGGAGAATACTTTGGAAGGGGATGATCTCGGCCATGATTATTGTGAGCCACACTACCCGAGTGGATCACTCGGCAATGCGGGTGGCGGAGTGACGGAGCGCCAACCGCGTGTCGCGTACCATTCGATCTGCCGTGCCATGCCGAGGAGAATATTGACATCACGCTCCTCAAGACCAGCACGTCCGAACATCCGACGAAAAGCAAACATGATGTGCTCAGGATTGTCTTTGTGCAGGAATCCTATCTGTAATAATGCGTGTTTGAGCTTTTCGTACATCAGCTCTTGCTGTTCTGCAACTGCCAGGGGGCGTGAGGGGGCAGTGGCCTCTTCTTCTTGTGTTGCAAGAAACACCTCGTAACAGCAGAGCAGTACAGCTTGTGCAACATTCAGCGAGGGGTAAGCCGTATCGGTAGGGATCGTCATGAGCCGGTGACAATAGCGAAGTTCATCGTTTGATAAACCACTGTCTTCGCAGCCAAACATGAGCGCGACTCGGTTCGTGTGGGACATCGCGAAAATATGAGGTGCAAGCGCGCGAGGAGGAACGGTATCCTCACGATACAAGCCTGCACGGCAGGTGGTGCCGATGACCAGCCCACAATCTGCAACTGCTGCACCGACCGAAGAGTGAATTTGCATGTGATCGAGGACATCACGGGCATGGACGGCCATCATGTCTGCCTGATCACGTTGGAGCGGGGCGGGATTCACCAACGCCAAATCACTGAGCGAGAAGTTGCGCATGGCGCGAGCGACTGCACCGATATTTCCCGAATATTGCGGTCGGACAAGAACGATCCGCAGGTTCATGCGATTCATACACAGCTCTGGTCGCTTCCCTCACGCATGGGGACCGAGCGAGCAGCTCGTAATAGTTTCTTTCAGGCGCAGTTCAATAGGAACGAATGAGTCTCAGCTGATCTTAATGTTTACTTGCTGCTGTGGTTTGAGCATTGGCATTATTCCGCCGTTCTCGCAGCCAGCGAATGATCGCTTCTCGTTGGACGAATGGCCCGCGGCGACGAGTGTGATCACTTTCCCGATAGACAATGTCGGCTTCAAGCAACTCTTCGAGATATCGATGGAGAGGATAGGAATTTCCTTCTTCGCCCATTTCCTGCAGCAATTTACGCAAACGGTCGAGCCACTCGCCGTCGAGCTGAAGCTCGACACGTAAGGGCCGTCCTATAGCGAGGACTTTCGACCGAATGTTCTTTTCCATGTACTCACCATGTTGCACAGGCGATCGTAGTATTTCCCGATTCCGTCTGCTTTGCAAGTCCAGGGGCTCCTTTGGTAATAATTGTTGGTCCGCGTTGACCCGGTGTGAGTCATCGACTAGAACAGCAAAAGACCTGCTCACATCGTATCAGCGAATATCCCCTTATGAAAATTGTTGCGTTTGGCGACGTCCATATGGCAATTGCGCAGATGAGGAAAATTGCGGTCGAACTTGCGAGCGCTGACCTCATCATCCTTTCGGGGGATCTGACCCACTTCGGTGGTCGTGCCGACGCAGCAAAGGTAGTACACGCGGCGAGAACGTATTGCCGTCAGGTGCTGACGCTCCCAGGAAATGTAGATCAACCTGAAGTGCTCGATTTTCTGCAAACCGAACAGGTCAGTCTGCATCGTGAACATCGCCGCCTCGATGACTTGGCCATTTTTGGTTGTGGGGGATCGAACATCACTCCGTTTCGTACGCCGTTAGAGTATGAAGATGCGGAACTGGGAAGAATCCTCGCAGATGCGTATACCGGAGTAGCGGAGACTGCTCTTCAATTAATGGTGTGTCATACGCCTCCTTATGCAACCAAGCTCGATCGTTTGACAACTGGGATACCAGTCGGCAGCCAGGCGGTGCGGCAGTTCATCGAACAGCATCAGCCTCAGGTTTGCATTACTGGACACATTCACGAATCGCCAGGCGTTGATGCCATTGGTCGTACGAAAATTCTCAACGCTGGCCCCTTTGCGGCTGGAGGGTACATTGTTGCATGGTGCCACGATGGAACTCTCGATGCTGAGTTGCGATTTACCTCATAGTCATCAAACACGAATACCTATCTGCAATGGCCACACTGCTTTCGAGTTCTATCACCCACCCTCCGCACCGTTATGATCAAGCTGAGGTCATCGCGGCTTTACCGCTGTGGCTCAGTGCCGACCGCCGATTGCTGACCCTCGCACAGCGGGTGTTTGAAAACGCAGCCGTGCAGACCCGTTACGGCTGTCGCCCGTTGCTCGACTTAGCGCACCCACTGTCTGTGACAGAAACAAGCCAATTGTATCGACAGTATGCGTGTCAACTCGGAGAGCATGTCGTTCGTGAAAGTTTAGCCCGCGCCAATGTCGCCGCGAGTGACGTACACCTCATCATTACTACTTCATGTACCGGATTCATGATCCCGTCACTTGATGCATATCTGGCAAATACGTTGGGTTTTTCAGCGCATGTGAAGCGTTTGCCGGTAACGGAGCTTGGCTGTGCGGCTGGAGGTGTCGCCCTCGCGCGGGCGTTTGATTACCTGCAGGCATTCCCTCATCACACGGTGTTGGTTGTTGCCGTCGAACTTCCGTCGCTGACGTTTCAGTTTCAAGATTTTTCCCCAGCCAATGTCGTTTCAAGTGCACTCTTTGGTGATGGAGCTGCGGCGATTGTATTGTCGGCGCAGCCGCTGTCTGGCCAGCCGCGGATTCTCGCGACGGAGAGCACGCTCTTTCCGCAGACCACTGAGGTTATGGGGTTCGACCTGCGCGATTCTGGATTTCATATCGTTCTCTCTGCAGAAATTCCCGAGTTGGTCAGTGCAGAAGTCCCGCAACTCGTCGCGCGATTCCTCGCTGCCCAAGGATTAACCGTTGGTGATATGTCGCACTTTCTCCTGCACCCAGGTGGAAGACGAGTGCTTGAGGGGTTGGTGGAATGCTTGGGGATTGCGTCAGAGCAGGCAACCGTGAGCAAAAATATCTTACGGGACTACGGGAATCTGTCCTCGGCGTCGGTGCTTTATATTCTTGATCGATTCTTGACGACAGAACGAACCCAGGCTGGGGATCTTGGTTTACTGCTCGCATTTGGGCCGGGGTTTAGTGCGGAGTCGGTATTGTTGCGGTGGGAGTAGAAATTTGAGTTGACGGTTCGATGTTTAAGGTTCAAAGTGCAGAGGACGTGACAGCTGCATTTCTTATGGGGATTGTGACGTTGACCCTCTCTCGTCATCCGCTTTCGTTTCATGAAGCAATTGCATATTGGTATTTGCTGCTCCTAGCTGGCTTTGCTAGCCTGCGCCTCGTTGAACTGTGGATCTCTACCCATCATCAAACTCGCTTATTCGCTGAAGGGGCGACGAAAGCTCGCGAGCCCGTCTATCCGGTGATGGTTGGAGTTCATGTGGCCCTCTTTGTTGGTAGTGCAGTAGAAACAATTGTCTGTCAGCGCCCGTTCATATCGTGGTTGGGTGGACCGATGTTGGTACTTCTTGCGCTTTGTCTGCTCGGTCGAGTGTGGGTATGGCGCAGTTTAGGTGAGCAGTGGAACGTACAAATTGTGACTTCTTCGCGTCCTATTGTTGACACTGGTCCGTATCGCTATGTGCGTCATCCCAATTACACGATCGTGATTGTTGAAATGCTTGCGTTACCTCTGGTTCATACTGCATACCTGACCGCTCTTGTCTGTTCTGCGGTCAATGCCTTGGTGCTCCGGGAGCGTATTCGTCGAGAAGAGGCGGCGTTGTTTACGCGTCAAGAATACGCTGCCAAGATGGCCATGAAACCGCGGTTGCTACCCTTCTCAGCGCGAGTGCGTTGATGCTGCTCCTCGCACGGAAAAATCTCCTTATTCATAAAGGTCGCTTCTTGTTAGCGATTACTGGTATCTGTAGCGCGGTCATTTTGGTTCTCTTGTTGATGGGGCTCTACGATGGCTGGCGAGAACACATGGCTGCCTATCTGAATCATGTAAAGACCGACATCTGGATCGGGCAGAAAGGGGCGTACGATCTCTTTCAGACCGTGTCGTTTCTCCCGGCTGAAGGTGAGGAGATGTTACGCGATGCGGATGGGATCAAGAAAGTTTCACCATTTGTTGGTCGACTGATGACCGTCGAGATCAGACGACAGAAACGACATAGCTTCATTGTCGGTGCGGTAGATGGCGACAGCGGGCCGGTTGAAGTGATACAGGGGTCGGCTGCATTGCAGGATGGGGAAATCATTATTGACGAAGTGTTCGCGCGCAAAGAGCGAGTCACTGAAGGTGATAGTATCATCGTCAAGGACAAGTCGTTACGTATTGTCGGTATCGCTCGCGGTGGTAACTGTTTTCTGTATCAATATGCGTTTGTGACGCTAGCTCAGGCGAGGCAGCTCTTCAGTATGGATGGGTTGGTGAATTACTTTCTGGTGCAACTTGCACCTGATGTATCCGTTGCTGAAGCGGTGAAACAGATCGAAGAAACCTCGTCTGCTGTTTCTGTCTTTCCTAAAGCGCAGTTTACTGCCAATACACTTTCCCTGACCGGCGATAATTTTCTTCCTATTCTCCGGGTACTAGAAGTCATAGGTATTCTTGTTGGCACAATCATCATTGGTCTGACCGTTTCGACGCTCACTGCCGAACGCAGTGCTGAGTATGGTGTGCTCAAGGCGATTGGGGCACCGACTCGCACCTTGTACTGGACAGCGATTCAGCAAGCATTGCTGTGTGGTCTATGTGGTTGGCTGATCGGAGTCCCTGCGAGTTGGGGAGTGATGGCGATCGCGCAGTATTTCGTGCCGCAGTTCCCGGCTGTGACATACCCGCATCATGCGCTCTGGATGCTAGGCGGAACAATTGCGATGAGTTTCGTTGCTACGGTGTTTCCCATTCGACGCATTGCTCGGATTGATCCCTTATTGGCGTTCAAAGGCTAAAACAAGAGACGAGAGGCTGGAGACGTGAGACGAGTAACGTTCCATCTACGAAGCGAAACCCTATGACAGAATTCTCCCAAGTCCCAAGCCCCAAGTCCCAAGCCCCAGAGGTCGTCTGTCTTCACGAAGTCTGCAAGATATACGGCACTGGCGAGACCGCTGTGCGAGCCGTTGATAGTGTCAATCTGCGTGTTCCTGGTGGAGAACTGGTGCTGATTCTTGGTCCGTCAGGGGCAGGAAAGACGACATTGCTTTCTCTTATTGGTGGATTGCTGCAGCCGACAAGTGGAGTTGTACGCGTTGCGGGCTGTGACCTTGGCCAACTTTCTTCCACTGCACTGGCGGATTTGCGATTGCGACAGATTGGTTTCGTCTTCCAGTTTTTTCAGTTATTTGCTGCTCTCACAGCGCGTGAGAATGTTGAAGTCCCACTACGACTTGCCGGGAGTGGCGCTCGCGAAGCGCGCGAACAAGCTGAGACTCTCCTAGAACGGTTCGGCTTGGGTCGACGCGTGTCACATCGCCCGCAAGACTTATCCGGTGGAGAGAAACAACGCGTGGCCCTCGCTCGTGCTCTCGCTTTACATCCCCCTCTTATCGTTGCCGACGAACCCACTGGCAGTTTAGACTCACGCAACGGAGAAGAGGTGATTCGCCTGTTGCGGCAATTGGTTGATGCGGAACAACGCACGGTGTTGGTCGCAAGCCATGATCAACGCATTGTCCAGGTTGCGACGCGAGTCTTTCAGTGTGAGGATGGTCGCCTGGCTGAGATTACAGCTTCTCAAGGGTGCACTGCTGTGTAGATGCGATGCGCTAAATCGGACCACCCGAGATTGGTACACTTTGGGTTGTCCCCAGAGAGACTCTAGCGTGCGCATAGCGCACGGGAAGCAAAACTGGCAAGCGCAGCGTACGCACAGCGCACCCTACCTCAACTGTACGAATGTTCCGTGGTCCGATGTGGGAATCCCCGCGTGGCCGACCAGTCAGCGTTCACGTACCCGTGGTACGGCCGTTAGCTACGCTTTGCGCCACTATACCGCGCCAGGGCACTATGCCACTGGCTTTCCAGTGCGTTGCTTTCCTCTTCGGATAGTGCCTGCACACGGGGATGGCCATCCAACAACACGCCTTCGACCGGATGGACATACCGTTTGAGCGTGTCTGAATAAAATACAATCACACCACCAGGGATGAGGTGGTTGGATGAGAAGTAATAGGGCGATTGTGTCCGATAAGCGCGCATAGACCGATACTCCTTTCGCGTTCAAGGGCCAGACCAGTATGACGTCGGCCTGGCACGCCCCTCACGTGTTGTTCGTGACGTGAGAGCTGGAAGCTGCAGTGCTCCAACCCTCTCCGTCTTTGCTTCTGTTGTCACGGTCGTCCATCGTTCTGGTAACGGTCGCGGTCCACAAAAGAACGGCCACCGTTGTCATGGTCACGCCGCTCGGTCCTGCTGACACGCTTCGTGCAGCCTGCGCTACACTTAGCGTCGGTTGAGTCGTCTCCGCTCGGTAGATGAAGCGCGATGCGACGCCGGAGATCGCGTGCGGCTCATAAACGTATCGTCGCGGGAGGGCAACTGCGCCAGGACCTGCGGGGCGAGGATCGCTCCAAGGGTTAAGATCGGTGAAAAGCCCGCGATCGCGGCCATCGCGCTCAAGGCACCGGCCCGCGTCCAGTCAATGGCATTCCCTGCCTCCTCATTCGTCACCAGTTGTTGCAAGGTATAAAGCACGCGGGAATAGTCGCCGGTGGGTTCTGCTTTGCCATTTTCCCATCGATTCACCGTCGCAAAACTTACGCCCAGAATCCGCGCAAACGCTTCCTGGGTCAGTTGCAAACGGGTACGTAACGCTTTGATTGCCTCCGGTGTCATAGCGCTATGGTCGTGGCATTGTTGCCACCGCCTCCTCAAGCTGCCGTGGGCGTCGCACCTCAGTTGCGAGCCCGAGTCGCTCCAGCATCACAATCACCCACCACCCAACGTCGACTTGGGCCCCGGTCCAGCCCAGTCGTGCGGACCCAGGGCGGGCATGATGGTTGCGATGCCAATTTTCTCCTTGGAATAAATGCCAGAACGCCAGCCAATAGACATTGCGGCTCGAATCTTCGCCCGGCTGTGCGCCGGATCGGAGGTGACTCACGCTGTTGACAAAACACTGGCCATGCAGCGCGAACACCAATCGAATCGCCCCCAGCCAGAAAAAGGCCGCCAGGCTGATCATTCCACCGCTCAGGTAGGACATCGCCAGAAGTGGTACATGCAGTAGCGTCCACAACCGATACGACGGCGTATTCAGTTCTGGGCAGTACCGTTGCGGTGCCGCCTGCTCAGCCTGCCATAACCAGCGGAGATGCGCCCACCAAAACCCACCAATGCGGGGGCTCGACACATCCGCAGCAGTATCGGCGGTGGCGTGATGCAAGCGGTGATTGGCCGTCCAGGAACGTGGCGCTCCCGAACCGTTATACAGTGCAAAGAAGATCAATATGTGACGTACTATGGGGTGCAGGCGCAACGCCCGATGCGCCAAGGTCCGGTGATAGCAGACCGTCGTGCCAATCCCACCGAGCCAGGTCAGCAGCACCGCGGTCAGAAAGAGCGACCACCCAGGCAGCGGATAGAGGAACAATCCAAGTCCTGCTGTGGTATGCAGCAGCACGATCCATACCAGCACCATACGCTCACTCGGTTGCGCCTGCCACCACGGCCATTGCCAGGGAGGAGTTCCAGAAGAAGGGAGGACAATCATCGACATGCGTACATGTACGTCCTTTTATAAAGAAAAATATAACAGTTGCTATGTTGTTATTTATAGCATAAGGTTGGTCGTAACAAGCCCTACATTTCGGCATCTCACGCCATCACGGCGGCGGAACAGTCAGTCCCCGCCGTAACGCCTGTGTGGGTCGTTCGCGTGCGAACCGCAGTACGGCACAATCGTGATTTAACGCTCTACGAAAAAAGGACACTATGTTGACCATACCATCGGCTATTTCACGCGCTCGCACTCCTGGTGGTGTCCCCACATCGCTCGTTCCCGCCGTGACAACTGGGGGAAAGCCACAACGCATACATTGGGTTGATGACCATATCCTGCCGGAGCAATTTTTCGGTCCTCGTGCGAGTGTCGGTGGGCGATGTCCCGAGGCCGCGCTTATGCGTGCGATACTCGAAGATGCGCTCTTGTGCGTACAAGGGCGCTTTCTCTCGATGGGACGGCGAGGCCGCCGGTTAGCGCAAGAAGCGGAGGCCTGGGTGCTGAGTGATGACACCCACTGGCCCTTTGCGTTTGTCGCTATCTGTGAAGTCCTTGGCCTGGAGCCTGCGGCGGTCCGGGAAGCCGTACAGCGCTGGCGGTGCGACCCCAGCAAGACACCGCCACAGAAGAGTCGCCGTGCTGTTACCGTCCCGCGGGCTCTGCGATCGAGTGCCTGACGACGTTGGGCAGAGAAGGAAGCGCGCTGATACGTCCCTCGTACCTGGACGACCTCAGCGCTTATTCCGTGAACACTCATAGCTAGCGGTTGAGGACACTAGCCGACAAGGAGAGCACGATGGAGTCCAGGCCATCACCAACGACAACCACGGAGGAGCGTCTTGGAGAATCTCCCTCTCCCAGTCTCCTGCCGTGTGGAAAGTGTGGACATGTCGGGAAACTGTAGCGATGGCGGACGCTGACGTTCTGTCGCGCGTGCTTATGTTTCTCGCGCCGAACCCCACGATTTGTTACCGCGCGCGAAGCGTAGTACGACTGCTCGCAGCACGCGGCACGGTCTGTTTTGCGACGCGAATCTGGAGAGGAATCCCGGTGCTATGACTGAATCTCTGACACTCAGGTGTCCTCTGTGCGTTTGGCTTGCTCACAGCCTGAGCGGAAAGGGAGGAAACGATGCCTAATGTCCTGCTCGTCTATCCTAAGTTCCCCGTGTCCTATTGGGGGTTTCAGTTTGCCATGGAGTTCGTCGGCAGAAAGGCTTTTATGCCGCCGCTTGGCTTGGTGACGGTGGCAGGGATGTTTCCCCGTGACACTTATACCCTCCGCGTCGTAGACATGAATGTGGAGCCCTTGACGGACACCCATCTGGCCTGGGCGGACGTGGTGATGACATCAACCATGATTGTCCAACAGGAGTCCCTCTACGACGTGGTGCGGCGATGTAATAACAAAGGGATTCCCATTGTGGCCGGTGGTCCACACCCTACGTCCTACTATCAGGACATCAAACGGGATTTAGGAGCACGGCACAGAATAGATCACTATCTGTTTGGCGAGGTGGAAGCGACCTTTTCCTCCTTCCTGGACGACCTTGCCCGCGGCGAAGCGCACGAAGTGTATCACGAACGACGCAGACCAGATGGCAAAGCCGTGAAGCCGGATCTCGGCACCACACCGTTGCCCCGCTATGATCTGTTGGACTTGGAAGCGTATCATATGGCGACCGTGCAGTTTTGCCGCGGCTGCCCCTGGGAATGTGAATGGTGTGATATTACCACGCTGTTTGGTCGGGTCACACGCACGAAAACCAACGCCCAGATGCTCAGTGAGTTTCAGCTTCTGTACGATCTCGGCTGGCGAGGCCCGGTGTTTCTCGTCGATGATAATTTTATCGGCAATCGGCGCAATGCTTTGCGTTTGTTGCCGGAACTCGCGCAGTGGCAGCAGGCGCATGACTATCCCTTTCCTTTGTGTACCGAAGCGAGTGTAGATCTGGTTGAACATCCAGAGCTGCTGCACGCCCTGCCAGAGGCAGGGTTCAATCTGATTTTCTGCGGGATTGAAACCCTGAGCCTCGAAGCACTCCTGACGATGAAAAAGCGGCAGAACACGCGCAAGGCTCACGGTGACTATGAAGAACACTATCTGTTACATGCCGTACGGAAAATTCAGGCACAAGGAATTGAGGTGGCCGCTGGCTTCATCTTAGGCGCGGATGGTGACACCGAAGCCGCGTTCGACGCGCACATCGAGTTTATTCAAACAGCGGGTGTAGTCATGGCGATGGAAGGGTTGTTGACGGTCCTCAAGGAGACCGGGCTCTATAAGCGCTTAGAACACGAGGGACGCTTACTGCACGAATCGAGCGGGAATAATGTCAGTGCGACACTGAACTTCATACCGCAACTTGACCGTGAAACCTTGATTACCGGGTACAAGCGGGTGCTGGCGACGCTCTACGATCCAACGTTGCGCAATTACTTCGAGCGGTGCTGGGTGCTGATCCAGCATTTACCCGCGGCGCAGTATCGCGTGCGATCGGTTGGTGGTCGGGAGGTGAAAGCCTTCTTGAAAACCCTGTGGCGGCAGCTCTGCTCGCGGCAGGGGGCAGCGTATGCACGTTTCTTGGCGCGAGTGCTGTGGCATCGACCACAGATGTTTCCCGAAGCCGTCCGTTGTGCCATCGAAGGTTATCATTTCGAGAAAGTCACTAGACACGTGGTCGCTGGCTAAGCTGGTTCTCATGTCGGACATGCCCTATGTCTCCCCTTTACCCTTCCACTTTCTGCAATGTCACATCCGTGGAGGACAGCAGCTCACGTACGGTGTGGATCTTATATTCTTTCTCGTAAAAGATACGTTTGATGCCAGTGTTGATCAACACTTTGAGGCAATGAATGCACGGGGTATGGGTAACGTAGATGTCGGCATCACGGATGCTGACGCCATTTTTCGCAGCTTGGGCGATAGCGTTAATCTCTGCGTGAATCGTGCGATAACAATTCTCTTCGTTCTCACCGGTCGGTGTCTTTGATTGATAAATCAGGCAGCCGACTTCAGTACAGTGAGGCAGGCCAGCTGGCGCACCGTTGTAGCCACTAGCGAGAATGTTCTTATCACGAACGATGACGGCGCCGACTTTGGCTCGATTACACGTCGAGCGTTCGGCAACCTGCCGCGTGATGGTGAGAAAATACTGGTCCCAGGAAGGTCGTTGGCTCATGGTCGATAAAAAATGCGAAACGATGACGGTGTCACCTTGTGAGTGTCTTTCGGAGCATATGAAATCACGGTGATTTCTTCCTCTTCTAGAGAACCCTTTGGCTCAACAATCATTAATGGAGCTGACATGAATGTCAGCACAAATAACCCGACGGTTCCCCATGCATAGAGCTTACGTCGAGGATCGAGGGTGGAATACATATCGTGTGTCGGAGGATGATCGATCCCCAGAAGTGATAGCAAAGCGACCCAAAAGAACCAGCCTACCCATCCTTGAAAGCCCAGGAAAAAGATCAACGCGAGGAACCCTCGCGAGATCCAGCGATGAAAACGTCCGAATAAAGCATAGGTCACGTGGCCACCATCGAGTTGCCCTACAGGAAGCAAGTTCAAAAAGGTCACAAACAGCCCAAACCAGCCAGCCAACGCAATCGGATGGAGTTCGATATTGACATCGTTGCCTGACACCCCGAGCACGAGCCGGGTCAAGAGGGAAAACAGGAACGAGTCGCCTAAATAGAGGCCGCCATCGAGAGGGCTCAGTGGTCGAACTTTCGAGAGGGCCAAACCAATGATCACGGCGGGGATCGCAACCAGCACGCCACCCCAAGGGCCAGCAGCGCCAATGTCAAAGAGGGTGCGTCGATCGGTTGGGACCGAGCGCATGCGGATAAATGCTCCGAAGGTCCCGATCGGAAGAAGTGGGAATGGGGGAGCGGGGAGAAAATAGGGAAGACTCGCCTGGACTCCATGTTTACGGGCAAACAGATAATGGCCCATTTCATGACACAGCAAAATCAGCATCAGAGGGATAGCAAAAGAAAGCCCGTGTACGAGTTCCTCTGGATGGGCCAAGACCCCAAGAACCAATGTGGAGATACTGGTGACGGGATACGCTCCCTTTTGCAGTGCGCCCGCGAGGGTTGTCGTTGCAAAGGTGAGCAGGAACAAGACGAGGTGCAGCAGGAGTCGTTGTGGTTCCGGACGAACGATGAGATGTGGAAAAGACTGGGGAGAAGGGTGATAGCCATTCAGGGTTCCGGTTTCAGGCCGGTCCAATGGCGGCATCGGGAGTGACATATGAAGTTATGTTATCCTTACACGAACCATAGTGCCAATTGGTGTCCGCAACTGTTGCGCTGCTGAACCATTACGTACCGCGATTTCTAACATCCCCCAGCTATTGATCAGGGCCACGGTTGCCCCTAGTGGTACCGATGCATAGGTTGCAACCAGCCCCTGAATTTTTACCGCGCCGATGCTAACCCAAAGGGTTTCTCTTGGAAAGGGGAGCAGGTCTGCTTCCGCGATGTTGGTTATCAGATTGCCGAAATGATCGATGGCTATGACGCTTCCTATGAGTTCGGTTTCTGTTCGTTCGACACGTGGCAAAGAGAGTCGCTCTATTGAAGGGATGGTTAGTCCTAGCGCTTCAGGTGGGACACCGCGTGACAGATGTGCCGCAACAGGAGCAAACACATCGCGCCCATGAAACGTCGAGCTGAGCTGCGGTAAAAAATATTGTGAGTTGGTGAGGTGAATAATTCGGACAATCGACTCTGGTGGTACCGCAAGGCTCAGCAATCCATTATCCGGGCTCACAAACAATGCTTCTTGAGTCTCAATGATAACTGCTCGACGCTGACTCCCAACACCGGGATCAACAACCGCGACATGAATGCTGCCTGCTGGAAAGAACGATACTGCACTGCGTAAAACTAATGCTCCGGCGAGAACGTCTTGTGGTGGGACATCATGCGAAAGGTCGACCAGTTGAACTCCTGGCGCAATTCCCAGAATCACACCTTTCATGATGCCGACAAATGCATCACGAGTGCCGAAGTCGGTAAGGAGAGTGATGATGGGAGGGGTGGAAGAGCTACGAGGCATTCCTAAAAGCTTTTGGGACTTTTTGTTCGGCAGAGGCAAAGAAGCTTTTTCCTGCCGTCTGCTGATGACTATCTCCCTTTTGAGAGCTTATACACCAGCGATCCTTTGGCGATACGATCGCCAGCCGGTGAAGTGACATCAATGTCAACGAAGACGACGCTTCTTCCGCGCCGCACAACCTGTGCTTCGGCAGTGAGGTCGACCGCCTCTGCTGCCGCCAAATAGTTGACAGTCATAGTTGCTGTCGCACCACGAGTGATCTCAGGGGGAACATTTGACCACACGGCAACGACACCGGCGCTATCGACGAGCGAGGCAATCGCTCCACCATGGACAACCTGTCCCTCAGTCCGTAAGCCAAGATGAAACGGCATCCGCATACGGCAGAAGTCCAGGCGTACTTCCTCAATCTGGAGACCAAGAACTGTGAAAAATGGCTCTGCGATCCGGTCACGAAAAATTGCGGTTTTGTCTTGTTGCATGATGCATTGCTCTTCTCTTGTAGGCGGTCAGCAATCAGCTATCAGCGGTCAGCCTATTCGTCACTCATTACGCGTCACTGCTTTTGCCCTACCATCGTGGCATTTCCAGCAGCTTAATACCCAGGGCATTCTTCCCAACCAACTCCCGCATCCGCGCATTGGAAAACGGATGATTGGTGCCAGCACGAACATCACGGTAGTAACGTTCAAGTGGATGCTTTTTGAAAATGCCAACTGAACCGACAATTTCCATAGAGAGATCGACAATACGAATCGCGTTATTGGTGGCAACATATTTGGGCATGCATACGCGGGCGAGACCGTCTTCTCCTTCAAATCGCTCTCCTGCCACCCATGCCTTTGCCGTCTCTAACGTGAACGCACGAGTTGAGGCAAGCAGCATCTCTGCTTCCGCGACGGCGAACTGTACGCCAGGCAGATATTTGATTGAACGGGGAAGCGGCATCGGCTGGTGCCGGTTGGAAAATTCCTTGGCAAAGTTGAGTGCAGCGATAGCGACACCAGTATAAATCGAGGCAACACTGAGAGAGAACCACGCAAAGAGATTGACGTCTTCAGGGAGAATTTCACCGATCGGACGAATTCGCACGGCATGATCGAGTGGGACACGACAGTCAGTGATAATCAGGTCATGACTTGCCGTGGCTCGCATCCCCATTGCATTCCAATTCTCGACAATTTGTAGCCCTGGTGTTCCTTTTGGCACGAGAAATGTCCCCCCGAGCAGTCCTGCGTCTGGATCTTGGACGGTCACTAAGACCATGAATAAATCGATCACTGGGGACAAGCTGGTAAATGCCTTACGTCCGTTGAGGACGTAGGAATCCCCATCTTTCATCGCACGAGTGAGAAACAATCCCCAGTTCCCTCCGGTTTCAGGTTCGGTGAGGCCACCGCCCATAATCTGCCGTTGGTGTCCCATTGCATTGAGAAAACCCTGGGTTTCTGGACGTTTATCATCGCCACGATCAATCATTGAGCCAAGACCGAACAGATGCATATTGATTGCGAGTGCGGTTGCTCCACAGCCTTGGGCGAGTCGTTCTTGGCACAAACAGAAATCCACCAAATCCGCTCCAAGTCCACCGTATGACTCGGGCAGCACCAGTGCTGAGTAGCCTGTGTCCTTTAGGTGCTGGATATTCTCAAAAGGAAACGAATTGTTTTGATCATGTTCAGCCGCGCGGGTAACAAAGTCGTCGGCAAGTTCACCAGCCAAGGTCAGTAAACGGGTTCGTTTCTTGTTCTGAGCGCTCACGTAGGGATAACCTCCATCATGTGGCAGTAGATTTTAGAATATGGAAACACTGCCCCCAGAGGAAGGGGTTGTGTGTGGATCGGTTTGATGTGCAGGAGATCGTGTCATTGGTTGATAAGGGAAGAAGGAGACCGCGACCAGAATGTACAGCAAACAACCCATCACGATGAATAGTGAGCTGTCCATAAACTTTGCTGGACCGATCTCAACGTGTTTACTGCCTTGTTTCCAGCGTAAAAAGAAGACCACGGGGATGGTGATTGCGAGCGCGATAGCGGCGGGATAGATCGCAAACGTTGGTGGGGTTCGTGTGACACCAGCGTCCATATAGGGTTTCAGGCGAAAGCCTGTCACTATCGCAGCGCTAAACACAGAGATCGCGGTAAGTCCGAGTCCAATGAGTTGGTTCATAGACGGGAAACTCTATGCCGTTTTTTTTCGTGCGTCTAGCAAATAGTAGCGGGACTTGTCTGCCCAGGGAAAGCCGGATAAGCCGGAAGAAAAATTACGGACAATCCAACACTCATGAAAATCTCATCTGTCGAGTTTGCCGGAGCGGCCACCCAACCTGGTGGTGCTCCTCGCTTACCATACCCTGAAATTGCCTTTGCTGGGCGCTCGAACGTCGGCAAGTCTTCGCTAATCAACAAATTGTTAGAGCGAAAGATTGCCCGTACAAGCTCAACACCAGGGCGTACGCAGCAACTCAATTTCTTTGTTGTGAATGACAATCTCACGTTTGTCGATTTGCCCGGCTACGGCTACGCCAAAGTATCAAAGCAGGATCGCCAACACTGGCGACAGTTGATTGAGGACTATCTGGTGAACGCCCGGAACCTTCGTGGCGTCATTATCATCGTCGATGCTCGTCGCGGGCCAGAAGCGGAAGAAGAAGCGTTGTGTAATTTTCTTACGCATCACCAGCGCCCGTTCCTGATCGTCGCAACAAAGAGTGATAAGCTCAAACGCTCAGAATTAGAGAAGCAGCGGAAAGTCTTAACCGATCAGCTTGATGGCTACGAACCGCTCCTCTTTTCAGCAGAGAATAGCGTGGGAAAAGAGGAACTGTGGCAGGCGATTGAGGAACTTACCGCGGAGAACGGGAAACGTGTGACGTAGTGCGTGTTGCGTAAAACGTGATACATAATCCTGAGGCACGCAATACGATTCGCGCACCACGATTTTTCCTATGCCCCAAGTCTCTGTCATCATCCCGACCTATAATCGCTGTGAGTTCGTACGTGAGGCCATCGCTTCGGTTGTGGCACAGTCTTTTTCTGATTTCGAGCTGATCGTCGTTGATGACGGTTCGGACGATGGAACTGTAGAGACGGTGCGAGAGTTTGCCGGTATTTGTTATGTCTGGCAGCCGAACCGTGGGGTATCGGCGGCACGGAACTACGGAGTTTCGTTAAGTTCCGGCGAGTTGATTGCTTTTCTCGACTCGGATGACTTGTGGCAGCCGCAGAAACTCGAACACCAAGTGAGGTTCATGGCTGAGCAGCAAGACGTACAGATTTGTCAGACTGAAGAAATCTGGTTGCGCAACGGGGTGCGCGTCAATCAACACAATAAGCATCGCAAGAGTGGGGGTGATATCTTCGCTCGGAGTCTCGAACTGTGCTTGGTGAGCCCCTCAGCAGTGATGCTGCGGCGCGGGCTGTTTGAGCGAATGGCTGGTTTTGACGAATCTCTCCCTGCCTGTGAAGATTATGATTTATGGTTACGCATTGCTGCAACGCTCCCGGTGCATTTGATTGAGACACCGCTAGTGATTAAACGCGGCGGACATGCGGACCAGCTCTCGCATCAGTTTTGGGGCATGGACCGTTTTCGCGTCGCAGCACTGTGTAAACTACTAGAGTCTGGTGTCCTCTCTGAAGAACAACGACAACAAGCGGAGAGCGTTCTGCGAAAGAAGTGTAGAATTCTGGCGCAAGGAGCGAAAAAACGAGGGCAGGCTGGGGAACAGTATCATGCAGTAGCGCAACAATTTTGTCGGGGCGTATAGCTGCCCCGACGACCGAGAGGTCTTCATTGTCTGGTATTGCGAACTCACTCGTTACTTACGCCCGAGAGAAGCACCTCTCCACGCCAACACTACAGCGCTGGCAATCCTGGAGTGAGGAGGATCAGGCGGCTTTGCTGCCGATTGCAAGAGAGCTGCAACTCAACGAGAACCAGCTTCGTGATTTTCTCGACTGGTTAGAAGAAATCGTCGCACGTGACGGTGTGACGATACGGGGCGTTCTGGGGCGCCCTGAGTTGCAACACCCTCTTGAAACGAAACTCTCGCGCAATGACAAATTGAAAGCGGTGAAAGACGCCCTGCGAAAGCTCCGCTATCCACGTCTTTCACAATTGGAAGACGACCTCCGTGCCGCGATTAAGGCGCTAGACCTTGGCAACCGGGTGCGTGTATCATTCCCCGCGGCTTTAGAAGGGAACGAGATTACGATCGAGATCAAAGCACGTACGAGTGAAGAGGTGAGAGATACCGTCCTGCAGTTACAGCAGAAGCTCGAGGATGGTTCTCTGCAAAGGGTGTTCGATCTTCTCGATGAAATCTAAAACAAGTAGTCAGTAGCCAGTATTCAGCAGTCAGTAGAATGTAGCGAAGCATGAAACTCTATCAACCTAACGAAATCCTTATCGAGCAAGGAGAAGAGAACGCTCCTGTTGTGCAACGAGTGCGTGCTCGCCTTCCTCACGTTCCTGTGCGGATTGTCGAGAGAGGTTGGGAACGTGACGGGCTTCCGCCGCTTGAAGGGGACACGTTCTCGGCGGGTAAGAAGCGACTCCTATTCACCCGCCAACGCTCGACCTTCTTAGAACATTGCCCGGCAGGGACGAGTGGCCTGGTCTGTTGTAACTATCTTGTGGTGAGTTTGATCTCGAACTGCCCGATGGATTGCAGCTACTGTTTCTTGCAAGAATATCTGGCGAATAATCCAACCCTCAAAGTATACACGAACGTTGACGATCTACTGTCACAAGTTGCCACTGCAATCGATCGTCACCCCTCACAACAATTCCGCATTGGCACTGGCGAACTTTCTGATAGCCTTGCGCTCGACCCGTTGCTTGGGTTCTCCGCTCATCTGGTGCCTTTTTTTGCCGAGCGAAAAAACGCTTTGCTGGAATTGAAAACCAAAACTGATTGTATTGATGCACTGCTCACACTTGACCCCAAAGATCGAGTGGTAGTTGCGTGGTCGATGACTCCGCCTGACATTGTGAATACCGAAGAACACGGGACTGCCTCGTTTGCCGCTCGCCTTGCTGCCGCACAACGAGTGCAAGAGGCTGGCTATAGACTTGGTTTCCACTTCGATCCTTTGATCGAGTACCCCGATTGGGAACGGGGCTATTACGAAGTGATCTCACGGATCTTTTCAACTATCGATCCCCAGCGCGTTGCCTGGGTAAGCCTCGGCAGTTTGCGGATGACGCCAGCATTGCGCAGCACTGTACGGCGGCGATTCCCGCAAACGCGTATCCTTTCAGGAGAGCAAGTCGTTTGCGCTGATGGCAAATGGCGTACGTTTCAGGCTCTACGAGTGAAGATGTACCGCACGATTCTGGGGTGGCTCAAAGAAGCTGCACCACACGTTCCACATTATATGTGTATGGAAACTGCCGCAGTATGGGAGAAGGTGATCGGCTACACACCGAGTTGTGATAAGGATGTGGCAAGAACATTGATTGGAGGAATAGGCTAAAGGCTACAGGCTAAAGGCTTTAGGGCCTCCCCGCTCTTCCCCTGTAGCCTGTAGCCTATGGCCTGTAGCCTATTTATTCATGCCTTTTTTCCGCAGCCTCACGTCTGATCTTGATCCCCAAGTTATCATCATTTCGTTAATGACCCTGGTAATCATGCTGGGATCGAGCGTGATCTCCCCCGTGCTGCCACTCATCGCGCAAGAATTTGGTGTTTCGTATGCAGGAGCAGGGGCGTTAGTTGCGGCATTTGCCCTTGGACGTATCCCGTTCGATTTCATTGGTGGTGCTGCGGTCGATCGTTGGAGCCCACGTCTGATCGCCTGTGGTGGTGCAGCCATTGTCGCTGTCTCTGCGGCATTGTCAGTGGTAGCGAAAAGTTTTTCTGCGCTGTTGTGGTATCGACTGATTGGCGGGATTGGCTCTGCTCTCTTCACCATTACAGCGATGGCTTTTCTTGCTCGCACGGTCGCGCCCCAGCGCATGGGGCAAGCGATGGGCTTCTACCAGAGTATGCTATTAGTTGGGGTGTCTATCGGCCCTGGGGTCGGTGGTTTCGCGGCAAGCTTCTTTCACGACCTACGTGCACCATTCTGGGCGATGTCTGTCTTATCACTCGTTGTTGCTATTGTCGGGATGTGGTGGATTGGCGAATTCCCTCCGGCCTCAGCACGTGAAGCAGCCGCTCGGCAAGATTCTACTCGCGAGGTGTTATCGCAACTCTTACGTGATTGGACTTTTGTGTTTGCCTGTCTATTGACCTTTCTCCTTTTTGGCATTCGGTCGGGCATTAGCCTTAATCTCATGCCACTTTTCGCGCAGGAGAAAATAGGTCTGGGTGAAACAGGGATCGGTGTAGCTCAGTCGCTGTGTTCACTCGCTAACTTGTGTGTACTGTGGCATGCGGGGCGGTTACTCGATAACGCTGGGCGTCGATGGGTCACGCTTGTCAGTTTGTGGGCAACGGTACTGACCATCTTGCTGTATCCGTGGGCGAACTCGTATGCACTATTGATGTTTGCCAGTATCGCGTTTGGTGCTGCCATTGGCTATCTCGGGCCTGCTCCTGCGGCTGTAATTGCCGACCTCACTCCACCAGGCAAAGCGGGAACTGTTATGGGTGTCTATCGCGGAGCTGGCGACACAGGTCTACTGCTCGGGCCGGTTGTTGCTGGGTGGCTTGCCGGGCACCTTGGTTTTACCCTTGCTTTTGTGGTGACTGCCGGATGGACGGCTCTCGTTGCCGTAATGGGAATTGGTACACGCGAAACCCTACGGGCAAAGTAAGACGAGCTATGCCCACCAAAGTATCCGATATACGCAGCTTGCTTTATTTGCACGCTTGAGTCCTACACACCCTGACTGAGAGAACCTTGCATATTTCTTTGGCTTCGTTTTATAAAGACCCCTTTGGTGCATGGGGGGAAGGGACCGTGGCTGGCCTGATGAACGAAGAGGAAACACGAGAGGCAGGAAGGAGGAAAGAGCGACACCCGATTTGTTCCGCGGGAGCAAGCAAAGAAGGTCTTGTGAGCGAGCAGCGATGGAGCTAAGAGCGACATAGG
>VGTJ01000030.1 GCA_016874775.1 Deltaproteobacteria bacterium | reverse complement strand
TACTCTCGCTTGCGAAACGCCTCTTTGCTGGGGGGTATTCGTGTGAGCAAGTGATGGAAGCGTTGATGCCCGCCTGAGTCACTACCAGTGCACTACTTGGTTTCGCGTGAAACCTTCCAAGTCGTGTTATCAGGCAAGAGGCTCAGTTTGTGAGATGGGCTGGATCGGTTGGTTGAAGTGCCGCGCTCCTATGTAATAAGTTCTTTCTCACGGGCGAGTTGCAGAGCCGCGCCCACAAGTGCTTGAAAGGGGCCACGATGAAATATCAGATCCCGTCCATGCTTCTTCTTGATGGCGGGGGCGGTCTTGCGTAAGTCCTTCGCGATCGTTCGGATCGTCTCGGGGTCTGGAGTTTCTCGACCAGTCACTAGGGTATCGAGGATACAGCCGACCAAGGCATCGCAACGTCCGTAATGCACCTGTGGGTCGCGTCCCTTGTAATCGCTCAATGTCTTATCGAGGCGATATTGGTGGCGTTCCAAGACGATGACTTCGTGGTGCCCATTAAGGCGTGCGATACTACAGGCCAGTCCTAGCTCGAACGGCATATTGAACCGCACGGGCATGCCGACACGGCTGAGATCATGGACAGAGACGCGGCACGATTCCATGAGCTCTTGAATGCGAGCAAGACGCCCTTGTCCAATTTCGCTAATCTCTAGGACACATCGAGGTGTCAAGCCCAGGGACGCGATCGAGGCGACCAGTGTGATGAAGAGCGGTTCGTACGCTTTGTCGTACGGGACATTGAGAAAGACACTGTGTTCATCGAACGGGATGGCCATACCATTCAGTACGATGAGGATGGTACGCTACTGCACCTTGGCAATGGATCTGGCGGACCGCTGCGACCGAAGCACGGGTTTAGGAATGAGGGCTTCTTGTTTCTTGGTTCGGACCGCGTTTCCCTTTGGTTTGGCGACTTTTCTCGTCGTTGCTGTGCTCGCTTTGCGTATCGTCGTCAGCAGAGCGTTACGTGCAATTTCCATATCCGCGTCGGTAATCCCAAGGGTTTTGCGGATCTGTTGGACCGTAGCTTTTTTCTCAATATGGATTTTGGTGGCAGACCGAGGCATCATGCGTTCCTTCAGGTTCCTATCGGTGTAGTGGCGCGAATCTCTTGCAATTGAACAAGACCTAGCACAGAAGAAATTCTTTTCAAGCGCGGGCCTCTTGGTCACTGTCGGGAGAAACAGCAACTACTCAACGTTTACTCGCTTTTCGCTCGCTCGACATTTTAAAGTGACAGTGGAGCTGAAGGGAGTTGAACCCTCGACCTCTAGAGTGCGATTCTAGCGCTCTCCCAACTGAGCTACAGCCCCACAAGACTCGCAACGGGGAAGATAAAGAAAAAGGAAAGTGCTTACAGCCCGGCTACCGTAGCAGTCAGGCTGTAGGTTTGCAAGGGAATTAAATCAAACCGATCTGAAGCGTGGTAAGAACCGAACGGAGTCCGAGGTCATCAAATTGCGCGTTCAAATCCGAGCGAAAGATGAAGTGAATCATGCCATCTTCAGCAACGGCTTCCGCTGGTGGATTCTCATCCCATGCTCCGTTTTCGCAGGCGCGCAGTAACGCTTCGTCTACAGCATAGCTCCCTGAACGGGTTTGGATAATGAGTTTCTTCAAATTTCCTTGTGTATCGATTTTGGCTTCAATCGTTGAATAGTCGCGCGCGGCGACGACATCGTTGAGCTGTAAATTCTTCCGCTGAAAAATAATCAAGTGCTGAAACACACGCAAGGCGACTCGCCTGACAAATGGGGCAAAGCGATTGGCTTTTGCGTTCAAGAACGTCAGGTTGCCCTGACGAATATCTGGCAAGAGATCTGGAGTACCAATCGGGCCGGGTAGCGCGAGTAAATTCTCCGCCGGAGGAGGCGCCATCGCAATGAGGTCTTGGCCCGTAGGTGGTTTACGCTCCTCCTTCTCTTCGCGATCTTTTCCTGTCTCAGATAACCATCCCTGAGAAAGCAATTCTTCTGGACGGGCAAACAATTTGGGGGCGGGTTTTGCTGCTCCTGCGGTATTGGCGGAGGCAGGTTTGGCTTTCGCAAGAGACTCCTCATCGATTTGCTGTTCATGTTCTTTTCTTAACTCTGGCTTAGGTGCAGCCGCGGCAGGCGGTTTCATTGCCAGTTGCAAAGGCTCACGTTTGGTGACCTCACGAGTCCCAGGCGTGCGGCGTTTGGGTGGTGTTAGCTCGTCGTCGAGATCTTGTCTTGATTTTTTTGTTGGGGATTCTACCCCTGGCTCTTTCTTTGCCTGTTGAACCGGCGGTTTTGGGGGCTCTCTTACAGTTCTCTCTTTGACTGGTGGCTGATCTTTTCGTGCTGGAGCCGGGCGTGGCATTCCTTTCGCGACGGTTTCTTCTTTAGTTGCACTATTTCGATCACTCCACAAACGGGTCTTTTCAGGAATTTGATCGTTCACCTGATCCGGCGGGCTCACCATTTGTTCAGGAAGCCTCTCTTGTGGCTTGGCTTCTGGTGGCTTCGGTTTGTCCTGTTCCTTTGGTTTCGGTTTTTCTACAGGTTGGGCTTTTTCTTGCGGCAGTGGTGGCGCGACTTGAGGTGGCTCTGCCTTTGCCACAACAGGGGGGGGCGGAGGTGGAGTAGGAGGAAGAAGTTCGACTTCTGTCAGTTTCTCTTGTTGCGGCTCTGGCATCAAGCGATACAGTGTAGGAAAAAAAAGCAACAGGACTGCATGCACGAGTAAAGAGACAAAAAGAAAAACCGCGAGTGGATCGCGTTGGACCGGTCGTTGTAACGCTTGTACAGCCGTGGTCATCGGCGGCATTCTAGCGATCCCTTCACTTTGCTGCAAGGAAGATCGCATCCCTAGGCTTGCCGAGACGAAGAAATATAGCGTATAGTACCGCTACTATGTTTGGTCTAGGCGTGACAGAGCTTATCGTCATTCTCGTTATTGCCCTTCTCTTTTTCGGAGGGAATAAGCTTGCTGATATTGGTGGCGGACTTGGCAGAGCAATCCGCGATTTTCGTAAGGAACTCAAGAAACCTGACGAGATTGACGTCACTCCAGGAAAAAATACCGCTTCCCCTGACGAAAAATCCCATTAAGAGGTGCTGAACTGAGCCGTTGCGACACGGCAACTCAATTCAGTAATTGTTGGTGGGGGGCTGGGGAAAACAATCAGAAAACTCACCGACTGCCCAGGTGGGACATGGAACTGTTTCGGTGGTGCGAGGCCTTGCATGACATTGATCTCGCGCGTCGTCAGTGAGGACAGACTTTCTGCTGTCGTTTCCATCCCGCAGGAGATCGTTCGGCGATCAATGGTTTCTCCATCGATATCGTGTAACTGTCCTTCAATCTGAATAGTCGAAGCAGCAACCGAGGCGTTGTTTGTCGCTTTTCCAGAGATGGCGAAGACGCGTTTGCTATCTTTGGTGACCCAATAGCCACTTTTCACATCAGACAACACAATGTGCTGCGGCGAGAATTGGCTCGCGACAAACGATGATCCTACCACAGGGAGACGAGCAAGCATTCCTTCTGTATCGGTCACATTCGTTCGCCATCGGTTCCCGAGAAAGTAATAGCCAATAACGAGAAGCCCGAGTAACCCGAGCATTGGCCAAATGGAAAAGGTAGAAACAGGCGTCGGTCGAGGGCGTGGACGAAGAGAGGCGGATCGCTTCACGGGGTTATCTCGACGGATTGCATCGTTAGTCGCAGAGGAAGGAAAAGAGGTGACTGGAGATGAGAGAGCAGGAGAATCGAGCGAGAAATCTTCTGCTGTAGAGAAAGCTTGATTATTATCCTTTGCTAGAGAAGGCTGTGCCGGTGTTCTCTGGGAAAACGATGGAGGAGACGTCGGCGGCATCAGGGGAGAATCTTCCGCTGTTGATAATGCGGGATCTGGAACGAATGCATCCGTCGGTTCTACAGGTGGATCTTCCATAAGCGGCGGTGCTGCTGGTGTCTGCGGCGAAGACTCAGGCAGATAGGAGAAGACATGACCGCACTGTTCTCGTGAACACTCAAAGAGTGTCGCGTCAGTAACCGACACGGAGCTCTCCATGCGATAGCGGGTGTGACAGGCTGGACATTCGATAATCACGCTCTGTTCCTCCCTCGACAGAGAAATTGTAGGAGGAAGCGCTGAAAAATCAACCTCGTTGACGATATATAGTAAAGAAAACTATAATGCCACAATATTTTTCTGCCACGAGTCAGGGAATCTCTTGCATTGGATTGTTCTCGCCCTCCGTTTTTTTTCAGTTGCTGTACTTACGCTTTTCTGGGGCGTCTTTGTCATTCTTTTTTCTTACTTTGATCGTTATGGAGAGCGCGCTGTGCGGCTCATTCGGTTCTGGGCACGTGGAGTGCTCTGGGTATGTGGTGTGAAGGTCAGAGTCCATGGCCGTGAGCGCATTGACCCACGCAAAGCGTATCTGTTCATGGCAAATCATCAAAGCAATTTTGACATTCCCATCTTGATGGCGGCATTCGATACGTGGCAAGTGCGTTGGGTCTCAAAGCAGGAAGTGCGTAAAGTCCCCATCATCGGCTTTTGCATGCAGCGTACACACCAAGTGCTGGTTGATCGTGACAGCCCAACCCAAGCGGTTGCTGTGATCCGGCAAGTGAAAGCCTTACTTGATGTAGGGATATCGGCGGCATTTTTTCCGGAAGGGACTCGGACGCGTGATGGTCGTTTGCAGCCATTCAAACCTGGCGGGTTTGCTGTCGCCGCTGAAGCAAAAGTTCCCGTCGTGCCTACGGTAGTCATCGGTAGTCGCGCACTCTGGCCTCCAGGCGGGGTGGATTTGCATCCAGGAACTGTTGATGTCATTTTTTGTGAGCCGGTTTCAATTGATTCTCATTTGAGTAAGAAGGCTGCGCGTGAAGCTCTTCTACAAAAAGTCCACACCGCGATTGCACAGCAACTGAGAGAGGATGTTCCGGTTGTAGCTCCTGTTTCCTCTCCAGCATCGACGGCAACTTCTCTCCCGGAGCATCCGACTTCATGAGTGACGGTACCCTTCGTATAATTCCCCTTGGTGGCCTTGGCGAAATTGGCCTCAATTTGATGCTGATCGAGTATTGTCCGCCAGGGAGTGACGACTGCGCGGCCATTGCGATCGATTGTGGGTTGATGTTTCCCGAGCGAGAAATGCTTGGGATCGATGTTGTCATTCCCGACTTCAGCTATCTGCGTGAAAAGCGCCACCTCAAAGGGGTTGTGTTTACTCACGGACATGAAGATCACATCGGTGCGCTGCCACACCTGTTACGAGAGTTCAAGGTGCCAGTCTATGGTACGCCTTTTACCATTGGGCTCTTGCGAGACAAACTTGATGAACATGATCTCCTTGATGAGACTGAACTCCATGAGTTTCGTCCCCGGCAATCGTGGCAGGTTGGCCCTTTTCAGGTTGAAGGCATCCATGTCACCCATAGTATTGTCGATGCAGTTTCCTTGGCAATCACAACGCCACTTGGGGTCATCGTCCATACGGGGGATTTTAAACTCGACCAAACGCCGATCGACGGGCGACAATCTGATATTGCTCGATTGGCAGAATTAGGAGAGCAAGGGGTATTGCTCCTTCTGTCTGACTCGACCAATGTCGAACGATCTGGCACCACTCCGTCTGAACGGACAGTGACTCGTCCACTGGAAGACTTGATGGCCCATGCGAGTGGGAAGGTCTTAGTGGCGACCTTCGCCTCGCATGTCCATCGCGTACGCCAAGTGATTGATCTGTCCCTCAAGCAAGGGCGGACCGTGGGTGTGGTTGGTAAGAGCCTCGTCAATAACATCGAAATTGCGCGTGAGGTTGGTCATCTCAAGATTCCTGCGGATACGTTTATTGACGTTGGAAAGGTTGGTGACCGCGATCCGCAAACGGTGACCCTTCTGACCACGGGGTCACAGGGAGAACCGCTATCAGCTTTATCTCGTATTGCGACCGGAGATCATCCGCACGTGAAAATTCGTCCCGGTGATACGGTTATTTTATCGTCGCGTGTTATTCCTGGGAATGAGCGGACCATTGCCCGACTTCTTGATCACTTGTGCCGACGGGGGGCTGAAGTGTATTATGAAGCCATCGCGTGCGTGCATGTGTCTGGTCACGCGAGCCAAGAAGAATTGCAGCTCATGTTGAATCTGTTACGACCGCAGTTCTTCGTTCCTATTCATGGAGAGTTTCGTTTTCTTGTTCGTCACTGTGAGTTAGCACGAGGGGTGGGAGTTGACCCAACGGGGGTGTTTTTACTAGAAGATGGCCAGGTGTTGGAGATTACGGCGAAGGGTGCGCAGATGACCGAGTCGGTGACCGCAGGCCGCGTCTTCGTCGATGGTCTGGGGGGAATAGAAGAAGAAGTGCTTCGCGATCGTCGTCACATGGCTGAAGATGGGTTGGTCGTGGCGATTGTCGGGATTGCACAACAGACTGGAGAGGTGTTGACTGGACCAGACTTGTTGTCTCGTGGATTTCTTGCAGCGACGAATGGAGAAGGATTTGAGGCGGCGAAAGAAGCAGTCCGAGCTGCACTTGGTGAATTGCCCCGTGAGACGCGCACGGATGTAGGGGTGGTGAAGGAACAAGTTCGGCAAGTGTTGCGACGACATTTTCGTCGCACGTTTGGTCGACGACCAGTGGTGCTCCCATTTGTAATGGAGATGTGATGCGGAGGAGGTGGAGGTTATGGCGGTGGGGAGGAAACCGCAGCCGGAGGAACAGCCCTTCGGTGGAGAGGTGATCGGGGTCGCGAATATCGCATTGGCGATCTTTTTTACCCTAGCGTTTTATTCATATCAGGCTGGTCAGGCAAACAGTAATGCTGTTGGGCTGATCGGTCATCTATTTGCGGACTTGTTATGCCCGGCTTTTGGCCAGGCGTGTTATCTCTTGCCCCTGTCGTTGTTGTATTTTGCTGGAGTTTTGCTCCACCAGTGGCAATGTCCTGCTTTTCTCTCGCAATTGTTATCCTTTGGAGTCTTTCTGGTGACAGCGGCTGCGTTGCTGGCGCTTTGGGGAGGGCAACGCCCGGTCGTTGAAGCTGGCGGGTGGATTGGTGGGTTTCTTGCCCTGCATTTGCGCACTGGGCTCAATGTCATCGGTGCTCACCTTTTGCTTGTCCCCATGTTGCTCATGTCGTTCATGGGCATGACGCGGGTGTCTCTATCCGACACTGGAGCTGGGGTCTTCGCTTCGAGTTATGCGCTTATAGGCAAATTCTCTGCCCTTCCCGGACGATTGCGCTCTGTATTCACGTGGTTTGAAGGACTGCTTCCACGTCTGACGTGGGAACGACCGGAACTCCCTGATCCTGAGCTTGACCTCCTACCGTCGCCAAAGCGCCCGAGTCGCAAAGAATCAGCTACCAAGAAGGCACCTCCAGCGTTGCTTTTAGACGAGGAGGATGAGGAAGATTCTCTCCCTCCGATTATTATTGCCGAACCGGCACCTCCGCCTCTTGCAGTTGCCAAAACCGAACGTGCTAAACCCGCTCCAGTAAAAACTTTCAGTGAAGCCGTGACTGCAAATGGCAGACCGTACGTTCTTCCAGCAGTATCGCTCATTGATCCGCCCGTACGGTTAGCAGTGAAAGTTGATGAAGATGCATTGCATGCGAGTTCTCGCATCCTTGAGAGTAAGCTCGGGGATTTTGGCGTTGAGGGAAAGGTCGTTGCCGTACGTCCAGGCCCAGTGATTACCACCTATGAGTTTGAGCCTGCACCTGGGGTGAAGGTCAATCGTGTTGTCTCCTTAGCGGACGATTTACAGATGGCCTTACGGGCAGTGTCGGTGCGTATCCTGGCGCCCATTCCAGGGAAAGCTGTCGTGGGTATTGAGGTCTCCAATCCCAAACGTGAAAAAGTTTGTATGCGTGAGATTGTCGAGAGCCCAGGGTTTCAACAGTCTGATTCGCCACTGACCCTGGCCCTTGGCAAAGACACGGTGGGAAATCCTGTGGTCGCCGATATTGCCCGTATGCCGCATCTTTTGGTGGCTGGAGCGACCGGTACTGGAAAGTCAGTATCACTAAACGTGATGATCATGAGCCTGCTGTATCGGGCGACGCCGCGCGACGTGCGCTTTATCATGATCGACCCCAAAATGCTTGAACTTTCACTCTACGAAGAACTGCCGCATCAATTGTCGCATGTGATCACGAACCCCAAAGAAGCCGGAGCGGCGCTGCAAGAAGTTGTGCGCCGTATGGAGTACCGCTACAAACTCCTGAAAGATAAAGGCGTGCGCAACATTGCGGCGTACAATCGCGTGATCGAAGCTGGAGAGCCGAATGCCAAAGGGGCGATAAAGCTTACCGAGATTGTTGAGGAAGGGGGTGATGATGAAGCACTCGGGGAGAAGGCTGCGAAAGCCGAGCCCTTCGTGCATCAGCGGTTGCCGTATTTAGTGGTGATTGTTGACGAGCTTGCTGACCTGATGTTGACCGTTGGTCGTGATATTGAAGAGCCGATTACACGCTTAGCGCAGATGGGACGCGCGGCGGGAATTCATCTCATCCTTGCGACACAGCGACCGTCAGTCGATGTCATTACCGGTTTGATCAAGGCGAACTTTCCCGCGCGGGTATCTTTCCAAGTGTCTTCGCGGATTGACTCGCGCACGATTCTCGATGCCATTGGTGCGGAACGACTTCTGGGTGAAGGAGATATGCTGTTCCTCCCACCTGGAAGTGCGAAGCCCCAGCGTATTCATGGTGCCTTCATTTCTGAGGCGGAAATTCGCAAGGTCGTAACTGCGATCAAAAAGCAAGGCAAGCCAGTCTATGACTCCGAATTTGTTGCTGCACTGGAAAAGGCGCGCAGTACCAAAGGTGCCGACGGTAGTATGGAAGAAGACGACTATGATGAGATGTACGAACAGGCGCGCGAGTTAGTCATGGAAAGCCGTCAGGCTTCGATCTCTTGGCTCCAGCGCCGGCTCCGCGTTGGTTACAACCGTGCAGCACGCATGATCGAAAGAATGGAGCGAGAAGGGTTAGTTGCGCCTGCTGCCGAGGCAGGCAAACCTCGTGAGGTTCTCGTGCGCGCTAGTGGGGGAAGGGAATAAGACGAGTAGTCAGCATGAGGAAAAGTAGTCAGTAGCCAGTCGTCCGTAGTCCGCATGGGGAGTGTAGTGCCTTTTTCGTTGCGCTCGTGTTTATATGCAGTACTATGAAAACTTTCCTTGTTCGGCTGTTTCTGTGTGTCGCAGTTCTTTTTTCTACTGGCTACTCTGTTTACGCTGCACCACCCGCTTCTGTCCAAACCATTGTCAAAAAACTCCAGGCTCGATACGACTCGACCAAAGGCTTTCGTGCGGACTTCACCCAAGAAGTCGAGTCAGCGACGCTCGGACAGAAAGTGACAGCGAACGGAAAAGTCTTCTTCAAGAAGCCGGGGCGCATGCGTTGGGAATTTGTCGATCCTGAGCAGTTATTGGTCTCTGACGGAAAATTCTTCTGGCTCCATCAACCCAAAGAAAAGCAAGTTCTCAAAACTCCCTTCGCGCAAGCTTTCCGCTCTAGTTCTCCTGCTTCCTTTCTTCTTGGTGTTGGGCAAATTACCAAGGATTTTACTCCGACCCTGCACGCACAAGAGGCGAAGACGTACACGTTACGTTTAACGCCAAAGAAAGATCCAGAAGCGATCGGCCTTTTAGATCTCGAAGTTGATATGAAGACGTTCGACATCGTACAAGCCACCATTATCGACCCTGTCGGTAATACGACGCGCGTGCGTTTCACGAATATCAATCGCAAAAGCCCAGCCGACGAATCGCTTTTCCGTTTCACTGTCCCTGATGGCGTTGATGTCGTTGAGCCTCCGTCGAATCAATGACCTCATACGAAAGCAGAAACAGAGAGACAGGAAAGCAGAGAAGCAATAATAAGGTGAGAGCGTAAATAGGCGGCTAAGGCGATTTCTTGGAAAAAATATCCCGCAGTCTCTGGTGGCGGGCACAGCCCGCCCTACGTGTCTTTGCCGGTTCTGAGTAGGGCAGGCTGTGCTTGCCACTATCGGCAGAACATCGACATCTCAGGGATTCCCTTTTTCGGAAATCCGCTAAAAACGGTGAGGTGATCGCCGCCAGTTACAACTTAAGCTGTTGGCAGTGCAGGAATTCCCTCTCCCTGAGGGAGAAGGAACCTCGCCACGGTGCGAAGTGCCTGAAAAAACAAGGCCGTCTCTTAAGTTGTG
Source organism: Deltaproteobacteria bacterium (assembly GCA_016874775.1). Lineage (NCBI taxonomy): Bacteria > Pseudomonadati > Myxococcota > Myxococcia > Deltaproteobacteria bacterium. The sequence goes on along the minus strand of VGTJ01000030.1, from coordinate 29,920 downwards.
ACCAGTGGGTGGTCGCCGGGATTCTTATTCTTTCCACCGCCCATTCGTTCTGCACGCGGTGGGGTCGTCCACGTTTTCACTTTTCTCCAACGTTTCCAAAAACTGGGGTTCTCCTTGCTCAGCCGCTCAGCTATAGTGCGCCGACTTATTTTCACGCAAGGGGCTTTTATGCAACAGTACGTCCGCAAAATTGACGCGAACGGACAAGAGTATCTTGAGACTGATCTCGCAGGTTATATGTTGACGCGTTCGCCACTGCTCAACAAGGGTACGGCCTTCACGATGGAAGAGCGCAAGGCGCTTGGGTTGCTAGGCACCCTCCCGCCGCACGTGACGCCACTCTCTGAGCAGGTACAACAAAGCTACGCTGGTTTCAAAGACTGTAAATCTCCCATCGATAAGCACGTTTTTCTGCGCCTGTTACAAGATCGTAATGAAGTGCTCTTCTATGCGCTGGTTGCTCAACATCTCGAAGAGATGATGCCGATCATCTATACGCCCACAGTTGGTGAGGCGATCGAGAAATTTAGTCATATCTTTCGTCACGCGCGTGGACTTATAATCAGTACCGAAAACATCGATTACATTGATTCTTTGCTTGAGAATACGCCGCTTCCTGATGTGAAACTTGTGGTTGCGAGCGATGCCGAAGCAATCCTTGGTATTGGTGATCAAGGTGTTGGCGGGCTGGGGATCTGTATCGGCAAGCTTTCCCTCTATACGGCAGCGGCTGGGATTGATCCTGCTTTCACCTTACCAGTTGGTGTCGATATTGGCACCAATCGCCAAGATCTGCTTGATGATCCATTGTACCTAGGCGTCCGACACAAGCGACTCGAAGGCAAGGCGTACATGGACTTTATTGAGAAGTTCGTTACTGCCTTTAAGAAACGGTTTCCTTCAGCGCTGCTCCAATGGGAAGATTTCAGCAAACAAAAAGCCTTCGATGTGCTTGATCGTTTTCAGGATGTCGTACCGTCATTCAACGACGATATTCAAGGAACCGGTGCAGTCGTGCTTGCTGGTTTATTAGCAAGCATGCGTAAGATCAAGCAGCGACTATCAGACCAGGTGTTTGTCATTCATGGTGCTGGTGCTGGTGGTGTTGGTGTTGCGCGGCAGATTTGTCTCGGGATGGAGCTGGAAGGTACTCCATTTGCAGCGGCCAAGGAACGCATGCTCACACTGGACTCGAAAGGTCTCGTGCTGAGCAATCGCTCTGGGCTTGAGCCCTACAAATTAGAATTTGCGCTTGATCCGCAACGGATTGCTGGCTGGAAAACCAAAGGCGCAATTCCTGATTTACTCGAAACCGTACAACAAGGAAAAGTGACAGCCTTGATTGGCTTATCTGGGCAACGTAACGCATTCCCAGAGGAAATTGTGCGTGCAGTGGCGAAGAATACTCCCAATCCAATCGTGTTCGCACTTTCTAATCCGACGGCCAACTGTGAAGTTGAACCAGCTGATGTCTACCGTTGGACGGATGGCAAAGCGATCGTGGCAACTGGGAGTCCGTATGCGGATGTTTCCTATGGCGGAAAAAATTACCCCGTGGGACAAGGAAACAATGCGTTTATCTTTCCTGGGCTCGGACTTGGCGTGATGCTGAGCGGAGCACGACAAGTGACTGAGAAGATGTTGACCGTAGCAGCGATGGCATTGAACGAATTCACCACTGACGAGCGCATTGCTCAAGGTGGAGTTTACCCGCGTGTTGAGCAAATACGCGAGGCGAGCAAGCACGTTGCCGTTGCCGTTATCAAACAAGCAATAAAAGATGGCTTGGCACGAAACGAAGTACCAGAGAAAAACTTAGATGCTTTTGTCGAAAGTGGGATGTGGAGACCTGAGTATCTGCCGATTCGGCGTAAAAGAGCATAAGACGCAGGTGTGGTCAGTTGCAAAAAAGCACTCCATGCTTCGATCCTTCGACTGGGTTCAGAGCTTAGTACGAAGGGCACCTGCTCAGAAATTACGACACCAGACCTGTTCACCTTGAGCCTGGCGAAGGGTGAATGCAGGGAGATGCGTAACCTGGTAGAACGATACGGGCAGCCATTGTGCTGCCCGTATTTCTTTGTGGAGGGAGAAGCGATGCAAGATCTTACTGGACGAGTAGCCGTAATCACTGGCGGGGCGAGTGGTATTGGGCTAGCAACTGCACGTGCGTTTGTGCGTGAGAAAATGCGCATTGTCTTAGCGGATATAGAACAGGGCGCCCTTGATACTGCAGTGAAAGAGATTCAAGGGCGAGGAGGAGAATGTCTTGGCGTGCGCACTGATGTAGGGGATCTGAAACAAGTCCAGACGTTAGCAGAGAAAACATGGGACCATTTTGGTGCAGCGCACGTTGTTTTTAACAATGCTGGAGTGGCGGTGTTTGGTCCGATCCAAGAGATGAAACACGAAGATTGGGAATGGGTGATCCGGGTCGATCTCTGGGGAGTGATTCATGGAGTTGAAGCGTTCCTCAACCGGATGATTGCGCAGAAGCAAGGGGGGCATATCGTGAATACTGCTTCGTTTGCTGGACTTGCTCCTAATCGTGGTCTTGGTGCGTACTGCGTAGCCAAATATGGTGTCGTCGCTTTGTCTGAGTGCTTAGCGCGTGATGTCAAAGAGCACGACATTGGAGTGTCGGTCCTGTGTCCGATGATTTTAGCAACCAACATCAATCAATCCGAGCGCAACCGCCCAGGAGAACTTGGTGGTGTAAAAGCACAGCGGCAGCAAACCAGTGCTGAGCAACAAAGTATGCGAGGTCGAGTATTGACGCCGGAATTAGCCGCAGAGAAAGTTGTCGCGGCGATCAAGAAAAATGAACTTTATACTCATACCCACGAAGAAGCACGTGATTTTGTGCGACGTCGCTTTGAACGGATTGATCGGGCATTCGCAAGTTTGTAGATGATGGTGAGGGAATGGTAACTTGGTTTTGCAAAAAAATTGGGGGCGTTGTATCCGACGCCCCCGACAAGCATGGAAAAGAAAGAAGGTCGATATGACTAGACCTTATGACGATACCACATCATTCCGATTAAGGCGCTGCTAAGCAGAAGGATCGTGCTCGGTTCAGGAACTATCAATGGGTCGTCAATGTTGATGACGACTCTATTCGTAAGAGTGATATTTCCATCTCCAAGGGATCCTGCGGTCAAATGTGGAACGTTACTGCTCTTGACCTCAAACCAACCTGATCCGCCAAAGCTGATATTTTTCCCGTTGGCGCCGTCTCCGATCTGAAACGGCGGTCCGAAATTAGAGATGGAAACAACATAGCCTGCGTACGTACCAAAACCAGCGAGGGTCCCAAACGCCGACGTATAGTAGCCCCACTTGTTTGGATCGATCGGACCTCCGAGGTTGCTATAAGCCGTGTCTACCAGCTCTTTTTTGGGGCTACCTACACCACCAATATTGGCCAATCCAGAAAGCTCGATGTCAATATGGAACCCTCTGTCAGCAGACGTCTGGCTCCACGCATCCCCTTTGAGTGTTGCAGTACCAAGGGCATCAAGCTGCGTAAGGTACCCAGGCGCACAATTCGGGCCACCTGAGGTGCAACCTGCAAAATCTTGGGCAAAAACAAAGGTTTCTGCCTGACCTCCTTGACCAAACGTAAAAGTAAATCCACCCGGTGTGTGCGAATATTGTGGATTGACCTGTGCTCTCTCAGCCTCGTAGCGAACCATGGTCATTGCGAACACAGAAGAAGCGGAAGACAGATGAAGCAGTCCCGCTAGGATAACGGCCAACACGCTCATTCTCTTCATTATCACAGCCTCACTCCTTACAAGAAGAAAAGTATGTAGTACAGAGGAAGGATGCGGAAACTTCACGCTGGTTTGATTCTGTACTTTCCCTTCCATTTTTAAATTCTGCAAAACTAATACCATGAATTTATTCTCAATTAAATAGCGTAACGCTACTCTCTCGGAAGAAGGAGTCTTTTGTCAAGAGTGAAAAAGCAGAGGCGCAACAAGATGTTACTCCCTAATTTTTCCGGCAGTATGTCAATAGGATGCAGTCACACCATCGCTCAATATATGAACATTAAGTTAGAGAAGGCGGGAGAAGGATAGTCGACTGTCAGAACTGACACACGATAATGTCAGAAGTGACAATTCTCGATGGAGAGTGTCATGGTGAGTTGACAGTGAGTGAGGCAGGGTATTATCGCCCCTGCCTGGTGATGGTAGTCGGAGCTAGCGTTGCTTTCCCGTATCCGAGTAGCTGACGGCAAGTCCTTCGCTGGGGTCCATCTGAATACCGTAATTGGGAATCGGGTAACGCAGTCCCGCTTTGGATAACATTTCTAATCCTTCGATCACTTTTGGTAATAGTTGTGGTAGCAACGCCATGAGCATCTCATCGTCGGCCACGCCCCCATAGCGCCGTTCAGCGTAACACGGAATAGACAGTGAAGGCTCACCAGTTGCGAGAGCACAACCCCATGAGTCCGAACACGCACTCTCGCCAACGACACCAAACTGATAGCGTTTGTAGCCCTTCCACTGTAGGCCATTGATGAACAAGATCATCTGGCCAGGCGTCCCATAAATCAAGGCGATGTCTGGTGGATTGAGTCGCCCAGACGCAAGTGGTGAGGCCACCATGGCATTGTATCGCCCTGGTGCAACGCGCGTCATCGCTTGTTGGTGCTTCGCTGCTTCTTCCTTATCTTTGAACCACACTCCAGCCATCTGGGAGCCATCGAGCGTACTGGGAGGGACTTCTTTGAGCCCGATCACGGCTCCACAATTGCCTGGCATGAGGTTGTCGACCGTGACACCCACCGTCCAGCCGACTTGTCGTGCTTGTGTCACAATCTGACAGGTGGTGTGATGTTTCTTAGGCCGCCGAATCTTGGGAATGGCTTCCATCTCTTCCACTGTCTCAAACAGCTTCATGCCAATCGGCAAAGTACGGAGACGAAGTAGGTTCTGTAGTTTATCGCTGACCTCTTTCCAATCGATTTGTTCTGTGGATGTTGTTGCCATACGTATGCCCTCCTTGGTTGCTGGAGTTCCTGTAGCAGATTTTCCTGCCCTTTGCAGGTCAAGCGTAGAGCAGCTATAGGATAGCCAACCGTCATGTCACCCAGACGGCGGATTACCAGAAAAGGAGGAGCAAGCAATGGACTCGCTCCGTGGAAAAGTCGCGATTGTCGGCGCAGCCGACACCGAAGTCGGCGTCGTGCCGCACCTCAGCGCAACCCAACTCTATGTTAAAGGTGCGAAGCTCGCGCTAGAAGACGCAGGCATCACGAAAGATGATGTTGACGGCCTCATTACCTGCACCTCGTTCGTCGAGCCTTACATGTACCATGCAGAAATGATCGCTGAATACATGCAGATCTTTCCTCGCTATTGCCTCAACGTGGCAACAGGTGGGGGCACGACGCTGGCGATCATGCACCATGCCGCCTCGGCGATCGCCACTGGCGTGTGCAATACGGTGTTGATCACGATGGCCGACAACATGCTTTCGGGGCTCTCGCGTGACCGTGCGATTGAGGCGATGTCGACTGCAGGGCACGCGCAATTTGAGCGACCCTATGGGCCACCTATTCCCGGCTTCTATGCGATGTTGGCCCAAGCGCATATGCATGAGTATGGCACGACGAGTGAGCAATTGGCCGCAGTCGCGGTTGCCTGTCGTAAACATGCTTCGATGAATCCCGCTGCGCAAATGCGCCAACCGATTACCATCGATGATGTGATCAACTCTAAAATGATTGCTCACCCCTTACACCTCTTGGATTGCTCACTGGTGTCTGACGGTGGAGCGGCGGTGATCATGACATCTGCCGAACGAGCGAAGGACTTCAAGAAAAAACCAGTCTACATGCTCGGCGTTGGTGAAGGCCATTCGCATGAACACGTGAGCCAGGCCCAGAGCTTGACGACGTCTGCCGCGAAAGAAGCTGGTGAACGCGCCTATAAAATGGCTGGCCTCGGACCGAAGGACATGGATGTTGCTGAGCTCTACGATTGTTTCACACCAGTCGTGATTATTGAGCTTGAAGATCTAGGGTTCTGTCCAAAAGGCGAGGGTGGACGGTTTGTCGAAGGCGGACGCATCGAACTTGGTGGCGAGTTGCCCATTAATACCCATGGTGGCCTGATGTCGCATTGTCACCCCGGCCATCCAGGCTCGTTATTCTCGGTCACCGAAGCGGTACGACAACTACGCGGCGAGTGTGGTCCACGGCAGGTCAAAGAGGCTGAAGTCGTTTTCGTGCATGCACAAGGTGGGATCATGTCCACCCATTGCTCGATGATCCTCGGAAAGGAGAGAAACTAATGGCTGCACCAGGAGTGAAACCGGTTCCGGTCCCGACCAAAGAAACCAAACCCTATTGGGATGGCTGTAAAAAGCATGAGTTACACATCCAGAAGTGTGCGGATTGTGGTCACCATCAGTTTTATCCACGTCTGTACTGTACTTCGTGTATGAGCGAGAAAGTTGAGTGGATAAAAGCCTCAGGGCGAGCCAAAGTGCTCTCGTTCACGATCGTCTATCGTCCAGTCACGCAAGCCTTCGCTGGCGATGTGCCGTACGTTGTGGCGTTGGTGACGCTTGATGAAGGTCCGCAGATGATGACCAACATTGTCGGCTGTCTACCCGAACAGGTGAAGATCGGCATGCCAGTGCAAGTGACGTTTGACGACTGGACGGAAGAGATTTCTGTGCCGAAGTTTAAACCCGTGTAAGAAATTGCGGATTGGCGATTGCGGATTGCGGATTCCAGGAGAAGGAACATCGATCTTTGTCCTCTTAATCCACAGTCCGCATTCCGCAATCTACATTTACTATGCTTTTCCTCAGGATGGGGGAAGAAATCCGAACGTATGCTTGCACGATCTACCGTGACGATAGGAGCGAGTCATGTCCTACGACCTCATCATTCGCAACGGAACAGTGATTGATGGTACTGGCCGTCCTGGTTTTGCGGCTGATGTTGCCATTCAGGACGATTGTATCGTGGCAGTTGGCACCGTTAACGGAACGGCTAAGCAAACGCTTGATGCCACAAGTCGTGTTGTTTCTCCCGGTTTCATTGATGTCCACTCCCATGACGACTTCGCGCTGCTCGATCGACCGTTGTGTGACTTCAAGATCATGCAGGGCGTGACGACTGAAGTCATCGGTAACTGCGGGTTTGGTGCGGCGCCCGCGAGTGTGGCATACAAAGAATTCCTGCAAGGCTTCGGTGCAGTGTTGTTCGGACCGTTAGGAAAATTTTCCTGGGAAACAACCAATGAGTTCTTTACGTTGCTCGAAGCGCAGCCTCCGTCGGTCAATGTCGTCGCCCAGATTCCTCATGCTGCCATACGTTACGGCGTATTGGGCAGTGACAAACGACCACCATCAGCGCAAGAGCTGAACGCTATGCAAGCGCTGGTTCGTGAGGGGATGGAAGCAGGTGCAGTCGGGCTTTCCACCGGACTCTATTACTTACCGCATACGCAAACCGAAGAAGTTATTGCCTTGGCGAAAGTGGTTGCTGAATATGGCGGCCTCTATGCAACTCACATGCGCAACGAAGCAGGGCATTTGCTCGACTCGATCAATGAAACCCTACGTATCGGAGCCGAAGCTGGTGTGCCTGTGCAGATTTCCCATCACAAAGCCATGGGTCGCCAGAACTGGGGCAAAGTCATAGAAAGTCTCGCTCTGGTTGATCAAGCGCGACAACGTGGTCAGGACGTGACTTCAGACGCCTATCCCTACATTGCTGGTAGCACGACCCTGGCAGCGCTGGCGAGTGGTGGATCGTTAGAATTGGTCTCTCCAAAGGACGTGCTGATCGCGTCAACCCCAAACCGCCATGAATACGAAGGCAAAACCCTCGATGAAATTTGTCGCTTACTTGAAAAACCCCTCGAACAAGCTGTGAAAGATATTCTCGTGGAAGAAGGGGAGGGAGTTGTTGCGGTGATCTTTGGCATGGAAGAGCCAGACGTGCGACGTGTCCTTGCGCATCCAACAACCATGATCGGCTCAGACGGCATTCCTTCAGTCGAAGGCAAACCACATCCACGCCTGTATGGCACCTTTGCCAAAGTGCTCGGAACCTACGCCCGTGATGAACGATTGTTCTCACTTGAAGAAGCCGTGCATCGCATGACCGGTCTCTCAGCGCAGAGGTTCCACCTCACCGACCGTGGAGTGATTCGCGAAGGAGCGTATGCTGATCTTGTTGTTTTCGACCCTCACACAGTCGCCGACGTTGGTACCTACCAAGAGCCACGACGGTATCCACTAGGCATCAACTATGTGATCGTCAACGGCAAGATTACTGCTGACCACGGGCGGCATACGGGGGAACGAGGGGGACGGATGTTGAGGTGGAAGAAGTCTTAAGGAAGAATCCAAACCCAAATCCGCATCCTTGTTCACAGTGGCAGGCCTAATGCCCGCTTCTTCGCTGCGTCGACGTACGCTGCCGCATCCTCCAGCAGTAATAAACGCTCAGCAACCAGCCGGGTCGCTGCTGCTTCGACAGCTGCGACATAGCGGCTGTGGGTGCCATACCGTTCTTCTAGCGATAGGCGTGGATCTCCTGCCGTGAGTCGCTGCTCTTTAGTGACAGCAAACGGAATGAATGAGCCCATGGCAGAGCACTCGTCTTTGGGCGCAGTTCTCAGCAAGTTCCAACCTGTGTAGGTTCCGATCGGAACGGCAATGTCTGGGAGTTGGATGCCTGTAAGGTCGATGCCATCTGCATTGACTTTGGGGACGAGTGTTGGATAGGCACGACCAGTGGGAACTGGTGGCCAGTGGCTGATAATGCCGCGGTTGAACTCGGGTCCATAATCGTACAGCTCGCGTACACTGACGACGCCTGTGTAGGTGACTCCAGGAATCTCTGGGAAGCCAACTGATGACTGCGGTAGCGATGGGACGAGAGTGCCATCGCGTAGGCGTGGCACGCGACTCGATGGTGGTTCCGTGCCGGAGACAACCCATTCCGTCAGCGCAGTTAACAACGCCCGCAGCGCAGGGCCTGGACTGGTGGGGTTTTGCAACTGCTGGCAAAGGCCACGACCGGACGCGACCCCATGCGCAATACTGGAGAGCAAATAGAAGCGTACGTTCGACGGATCAGGCAAATCGCCTTTACCATCGGGTGTGGTAATCGCCAGCGACGCGCTTTTGAACCAATAACTATTGGAGTCGTTAACTTCGAGAATCTTGGGGCTTGTGCCTGACGCTTCGCTACGTGTGAGGACACTGCCAGTTTTTCCTGTGAGTGGATCAGTAAGGGTGGTGTACGCGAAGGGAAAGAACTGCTCAGGATAGACGTGACTCCAGCGCTGAAAAGCGGTCTGGTTGGGTTGACCAAAGCGATAGTTGAAGAAGCCGCCGCCAGAGCCATTGATGTAGGGCATCATGCCGTCGAACACGCGACGCTGCTCTTCGTCTTGATTGAAGCCGAGATACAAGAATGGGCGATGGAAGCGTCCTGACTGCGATAATCCTGTCGCGATCGACCATTGGAGTGTATTCACCAGCGGATTTGCGGTTCCTTGTTGATCCGCACTGGCATGACGTAGGAACGACACCACATCTCTCACCGCAGCAAAACCGATACCAGTGATTTTTGGGTTAGTCGCTGGATACACAAACTGATAGATTTTGCCACGCTCAAAAGGCGTCTTTTCTGCTGGTAGTAGACCAATCGTCGATGCGTCGAGGTATCGCCATTGCGTAGCGGGAATAGTAGTCGGCGCGTCGCCGCGATACTGAAACACTGTCAATGATGCCTGCGATTGATCCAATGTTGCCGCGGGATAGGTGAGCGGCCAGGTGAGCACTTCCGTGGTGCCAGGTGGAATATGCCGAGCGTTCTCGGCCATGATCTCTTCGAGTGAGGGGCCAACGATCGCTTTGCCGTTTTCAGTCGCGATCGGCACGGTAATGGTCATACGATCATTGCCTGCGGGCGCGGTGGCATCCCACCCGGTCCATACGATCGTGTATCCTTGGCGCATCAAGAACCCGTCGCCGGCGTCTTCTGCGCTGGTTGGATTATTGATAGGCAGGTGCTCTGGTGGTGCACGATCAGGAAAATTGAGCGGCAGATAGGTCATCTTGTTGCCGCGATTGGTGACATCACAGAGCAAGACCTGATTGCCTCGTGAGGTATCCACTGGTTTCAAAATACAGACATCCACGACGTACTCGACGAGGCCACGGGCGTTGCGTGGGGCTAGTGTTATGTCGGCAATCACTACATTGAGAGGATTCTCAGGATCGAGTTCGCCATACGCCTGTCCAATGAGTTTCTCATACTGCCCAATGTTGCCGAAAGAGACGCCGTCGAACGTCGGTGACTGAATGTGATCAATAACGAGTTTGGTGATCATCGCGTCTGTCCAAGATGCAGAAAACATAACGCGTAAAACGTAACGCGTAAAACGTAAAAGGATGGGGGAGGTGGTTACGTTTTACATATTTACGTTTTATTCCCCAATAGCACCGTGCGCTGTAAAGTGGCAATGCGTTCCATCATCGCTGCAGGCAGTGGACCAGCTGTAACCGCGGCGACTGCCTCAGCCAGCTCTGTGCGATTCTTTGCTCCGGTGACTACGGTGCTTACTCCTGGAAGACTGAGCGCGTAACGCATCGCTGCGACGGACAACGGTGCAGCCGTTTCGCTCGTCAGAAAGCCTAGGTGTTGTTGTGCTAAGGCAAAATCACGAACAACGGGATGTTCAGGCGGTAAGGTGCGATCGATCGCTGCCGTGAGTGAGCCTGCAGCATACGGACGAATGCCAAACACACCGAAGTTTGCCGCCTGCGCAAGGCGAACCATTTCCAGATGATCGCGATACGGTGCATCCCCGCGTGCGCCCATCTCACCTTCTGTGCACAAGATATTGGTTACGAGTTGAACGGTTGCCAAGCGACCATCCGTAAACAACTCGCGCACGACATCATGACGAGCAATACCGGTGAAGCCCAGGGCTTTCACGACTTTGGCGTCTTTGAGTTTCTGCATTGCTTCTAACACGCCACCGGGGCCGACGACTTCACGCAGTGTGAGTCTCCGTGGCGCGGTTGGTTCTTGGGGTTCAATCTGATTATGAAGCTGAAAGAGGTCGACTTGAGTCAGTCCTAAGCGCTTCAGGCTTCCTTCGAGAGAGCGCTGGACTGCACCGGCAAGATCTTTACGCTCATCTGGCATGACGAACACCTTGGTAGCGACCAGCGGTTTGGTGGGCAGGTCGCGCCAGGCCTGACCGGCGATCTCTTCTGATTTGCCTTTGCCGTACACTGGTGCCAGATCGAGCAGGTTCACTCCACTCGCGACCGCAGCTTTGACAGTCTCAACACACTCGTCGTCGGTTGTGGGACCCCAGACCATGCCGATGCCTCCGCCACCAAGAGTGAGCACAGATACCTGCAAACCTGTTTTGCCAAGCACGCGCTGTTGCATGGGCATTCCTCCTTTTGTGTTGCTGTGGTGTTCTTCACCCTCACTCGGCCTACGCTATCCTAGAGATTACGCTCGCAGCAAGAGCTACGATGCATCAACACGATGAGAACGAGAGCCACTGGTGAGGATGGCTCACCTCCAGATCTCCATTTTCAGGCCCTTTGCGTCTACCGGAGGCGGTGTCGGAAGTTGCTTTGCCTCGCCGCGGTTGATGCGCATAGCGGTCCAAGCCAGGGCGTAGGCATCGAGGAGGTCATCCTGGGCGACGAGGGAGCGGGGGAAGGGGCGTCTGGACTGGAGTGTTTTGCGAACAGAGTGCCTGTCATTCTGAACGGAGCGAAGCGGAGTGAAGAATCTCTCTTCGAACTGGTGAGAGAAGAGGTTCTTCGCTTTGCTCAGAATGACATTATCGTACTTGCCGGTGGTTCTATCGGGGAGCAGCCAACGACGCAGTGCTTGTCGTCGCTCCTCCCGCCCTTCCTGTGTCTTCTTGTTATATCGCATCGGCGCACCAGCAAGCATCATGAACGCCAACTCTGGAGCGGCTTCATGGATACGAGTCTGTAGCTCCGGCGTCATAAGACGATCGACCTCACGAATCTTCGGCAAGATGTTGAATGACTGAATGCTGAGTCCTCGCGTGCGGACCTGCTCGTAATGTGTTGCTTTGAGCATGGGGCGCGTTGGCGGCGTGAAGATACTGCTCGCTTTCCTGCCAAGCAGCTTGCGAGCTTGGCGGTCGCACTCTCGCCCCCCAGGTTGTGGCGTGTCGAGTAAGCCAATCGGCATATCGATGGCAATCACTGCGGGTTGAGGGTCAAGGGCGAGAATGTCGGCAAAGGTTGGGCAAAGTTTGAGGGAGTGCTTACGCATTGCTCTATTTTTGTATTCGACCAAAACGACAATCCATCCCCCTCGACAACCATCGACACCGGCAACCCAGCTCATCTCCTTACCCCCGTCTCTACTCAGCTGCGCTTTTCTGGCACATAAGAAGGTGATTCCTCAAGGAGGGAGTGACCGAATGGAACAACAAGAGACATTTGGATTGCTTCGGGTTGCTGCGGCATCACCCCAGCTGCGAGTGGCTGATTGCGCGACGAATGCCCAACACATCATCGACCTCATGGTCCAGGCCGAGCGTGAAGGGGTGGCGTTGTTGGTCTTTCCTGAACTATGTCTGACCGGCTACACCTGCGGAGATCTCTTCCAACAGCAAGCTCTGCAACAGGCGGCGTTGAGAGCGCTGAGTCAGGTGCGGGATGCGACAAATGGTCAGTTTTCCGGCGTCGTTGTTGTTGGTTTGCCACTAGTGGTGCAGGGACAGCTGTTCAATACTGCGGCTGTGCTGTCAGGTGGACGGATTCTTGGTGTGGTGCCGAAATCGTTCCTGCCCAATTATAAAGAGTTTTATGAACGACGCTGGTTTGCGCCGGCGCTGGCCGCACCACGGCAAGAGATCGAGCTTTTTGATCAAACCAGTCCGTTTGGCCATGATTTGTTATTTTCTGCCGAGAGCTGGGGCATCTTCACATTTGGTGCGGAAATTTGCGAAGATTTGTGGATTCCACAACCTCCAAGCACTCGTCAGGCGTTAGAAGGGGCGCCGGTGCTGGTGAACCTGTCGGCAAGTAGCGAGATCATTGGCAAAGCTGCGTACCGCCGCCAACTGGTGACCAGTCAGTCGGCGCGGTGTATTGCTGCTTATGTTTACAGCTCGTGCAATGTCAACGAATCTACCACCGACGTCGTTTTTAGTGGACATTGCTTGATTGCTGAGAACGGTGTGCTGCTGGCCGAGTCGCAACGATTTCGTCGCGACTCCTCTCTCCTGGTGACAGATATTGACCTTGAACATCTGCAGGAGGAGCGGGTGCAGATGGGCAGTTTTGGCGACACTGCAGCCTCTCAACGTGCTGCGGAGCCAATGCGGCGAATTCGTTTCCCTTGGCAATCCCGTCCAGCTCCAACTCGTTCAGTACGAACAGTCGAGGCGCATCCATTTGTCCCACGTGGTGCGCAAGATTTACGCGAACGCTGTGAGGAGATCTTTCACATTCAAGTAGCGGGATTGGGCAAACGGCTCCAACATCTCAATACACCAACAGTAGCTATTGGAGTGTCCGGTGGCTTGGATTCTACCCTCGCACTGCTTGTGACTTGCCGTACTGCCGATGCGATCGGCATGGAGCGTACGCGCATCCAGGGTTTGACCATGCCTGGGTTTGGTACAACTCAGAGGACAAGGCAGAATGCGTCGGCACTCATGGACCTGCTGGGGATTTCTTCTCGCGCCATTGATATTCGTCAACTGTGCTTGGAGGAGTTGCGGGCGTTAGGACATCATCCATTTGGTATCGAGCTGCCAGGTCTCTCGGTAGAAGAGTTTTCTGACCGTATTCGTCGCCTGCCAGCAGAGAAGCGGCAGGATCTCACATTTGAGAATGTGCAGGCGCGCATGCGGACGAGCCTGTTGATGAACACCGCTTTTGTGATTGGCACTGGCGATCTGTCTGAACTTGCTCTTGGTTGGGTAACGTACAACGGCGATCACATGAGTATGTACAATCCCAATGTGAGTATTCCGAAAACGCTAGTCCGTTTCCTGGTTGCGTGGGCAGCAGAGCATGAATTTACTGGAGCTACGCGCGAGACGTTACAGGCGATTGTCGATACCCCTATTTCACCTGAACTCTTACCGACCTCACAAACAGGAGAGATCGTACAAGCAACTGAAGAAGTGATCGGTCCCTACGAACTGCACGATTTTTTTCTGTTTCACTTTCTGCGCTATGGTACAGCGCCAGCCAAGATTCTCTATCTTGCCAACCAGGCGCAGTTCGATCGTGCGTACACGGCAACAGAGATTCGCCATTGGCTGAGCGTTTTTTTACAGCGGTTCTTTGCCAATCAATTCAAACGTTCGTGTCTACCCGACGGACCAAAAGTTGGGTCGGTCAGCCTCTCGCCACGTGGCGATTGGCGTATGCCCAGCGATGCCGATGTGGCAAGTTGGCTGCAGCAAATAGAGGCAAAGGCGTAGCGACATCGCTGGCTCGCGGAACAGCACCTTGCGGAAGTCTTTATATAGAACCCTTCTCCAAAAGACAGCTTGGACGCTCTGTGCACAATGCTGTACCGTGAATGTACAGCAAGGAAGTGGTGGAATTCTCCCTGTTGCCCGGTTTGAAATTATTTCCTTGATTTTCTCGCCGTGCCTTTCCTGACTGTCCCTGGCATGACACTTGCCTTTTGTCTGGACAGAGGAGCGAAGTATGATGATTCCACTTATCGTTCTTGGGACAGCAGTAGTGATGATGGGAGTAGAGATGGCACGACCAGGGCGTTCATGGCCGCAGGTTGCTCATTGGTGGTTACGCGCATTGTTGCTGAATGGCATCCAGGGGTTGATGGTACTGGTTGCTGGTGTGGCCTGGGATCAATGGATGATGCGTCACCGTCCGTGGTCTGCTGACGCGCTTGGCCTAGTGGGAGGCAGTGTTGCCGGCTACGTCGCCATTACGTTTGTCTATTGCTGGTGGCATCGTTGGCGGCATGAAGTGCCGTTGCTGTGGCAGTGGTTTCATCAAGTGCATCACAGCCCACAACGCATCGAGATCATTACCAGCTTCTATAAGCACCCGTTCGAGTTGTTCGCCAATAGTATCTTGTCGAGTGCGATTCTCTATCTCGGTGTTGGCGTTAGCCCAGCCGCGGCTGCAGGTGCTGTACTGATCAGCGGTTTAGCTGAGTTGTTCTATCATTGGAATGTGCGCACGCCGTATTGGCTTGGCTATGTCTTCCAACGGCCAGAAAGCCATTGTGTCCACCACCAAGAAGGACTGCATTCGTACAATTTCGCTGATCTGCCAATCTGGGACATGCTGTTTGGCACGTTTCGTAATCCTCTGCAGTGGCAAGGACGCTGTGGTTTTGGTCCAGAACGCGAGTATCGTCTCGGAGAAATGTTGCTCGGCGTCGATGTCAATGCGACACCTGAAACCCGGAGGGCTGCATGAATAGGGCAGCGATTGTGCTCTTGATCGTTGGCGTATTGCAAATGACTGGTGATGTCTTAGGCCTCGCGGCCCTGCGCGGTATCGGTGCAGCGACCGTGGCCTCACCTGCGCCCAAAGTGTTCTCTGCGGCACGAGGATTAGAAACATACTCTAGCCGTTTTTTTCTTGAGTGGACCGATCGCGCGGGTACTGTCCATTCGCTTGCACTCACGCCTGAGATCTACGGGAAACTGGCTGGACCCTATAACCGGCGCAATGTGTATGGAGCAGCCTTGGCGTACGGACCGGTGTTATCGACCGACCCGCGCACCCAACCGATGTTCCAAGCCGTGATTCGCTATGCCTTCTGTGGGGACGCACCAGTCTTAAAAGAGTTGGGCATCAATCCTAAGGACGTTGCAGGTCACATGCAGGTGCGGTTGGATCCGATTCCTGGGACACCAGCAGACCTCCCTCGCGTCTTGGAGGCTGTATGTCAATGAACAACGGTTGGACCGGCGGACAGTATAGCCTCTTCCGTGTTCTTTTTGGGCTGTACTTGTTCATTCATTTTGTCCACCTGATTCCGTGGGGAGCTGAGCTGTTTTCTCACCAGGGCGTATTACCACAAGGCAGTGCCAGCCCGCTGCTTTATGCGTTCCCTAATGTCTTCGCATTGTCGGATACCCCAACGTTCGTAACCACACTATTAGTGATTGCCGCAGGTGGGAGTTTGCTCTTCGCTATTGGCTATTACGACCGACTGGTTGCGGTGGTGCTCTGGTATATCTGGGCTTGTCTCTTCGGACGGAATCCGCCGATTAGCAATCCAGGCTTGCCATACGTCGGATGGTTATTGCTTGCCCACGCCTGTCTTCCTGCAGCACCATTCGGTTCATGGGCAGCACGTAATCGTACAGACCCGACTGGTTCCTGGCAGATGACGCCTTCGCTTTACGCAGTCGCGTGGATTCTTATGGCCGTAGGCTACACCTACAGCGGGCTATGGAAGCTGACGAGCCCATCGTGGCTTGATGGAACCGCACTGATGCGGGTCATGGAGAATCCCCTTGCCCGCCCAGGGCTGATTCGTGATGTGTTGCTTTCCCTACCGGAGTGGCTTTTGCGCCTCCAGACCTGGGGTGCTTTGGCCTTAGAGATTGCTTTTGCGCCGCTCGCATTGTTTGCACGTCTCCGTCCCTGGATTTGGCTTCTCATGTTGATGATGCACTTTACTCTCATGAGCGTGGTTGATTTTGCTGACCTCAGCTTTGGCATGGTGATTCTGCATCTCTTCACCTTCGATCCGGCCTGGATACGTCCGTTGATGGCGAAAGCACCTGACCTTGTTTTCTACGATGGTCATTGTGGTTTGTGTCATCGTGCGGTGCGGTTCTTATTGGCAGAAGATCGTCACGGAACAACTTTCCAGTTTGCCCCGCTCGAAAGTGAAATTTTTCTCTCAGCAATCCCTGAGTCTGAACGCGCAACGCTTCCCGACAGCATCATCGTGCGCACGGCAGATGGGGTGACGCTCATGCGTTCCGCGGCAGTGTTGTATGCACTACGGCGATTAGGTGGGGTGTGGCGAGTACTGGGAACGATCGCGAATATAATACCCGCCAGTATCCGTGATGGCGTATATGATGGGATCGCGCATATGCGCTACCGTCTTTTCCCCGCTCCAGCGGATGCATGTCCGCTCATGCCTGCTGACTTGCGCGGTAGATTCAAGATGTGATGTTCCTCTACAGTGAAGGAGGAAATACGTAGAGTAGGGAGATGCTCATGGAAGAAGCCCCAGCGCAAATGAAATTACAGCCGCTCAAGGTGTTATGGATGGCTTTTGTGGGAACGGTGGCAATCTATATTGTGATTGCCTACCTGCTTGGCTGGGAACGTGAACCAGCCTCGGACCTGTCATTTATGCTGCCGATTGCCTCAGTTGCGGCAGCAGTGGTGACCTCGTTCGCGTTTCTTGGGGGGAAGCTGTTTGCGCAAATGGAATATCAATCGTACTGCATTGTACGATGGGCGATGGCCGAATCAGTTGGCATTTTGGGCTTGCTGTTGGTCGTCCTTGGCTCTGCAAAGAATACCGCTCTGGCTTTCTTTGTGTGGTCACTTCTCTCGTTCCTTCGCTTACGTCCGACCCCCGAAGATTATCTGCAATATCTGCGTTTACGCGACGGTAAGAAGTAACCTCCGCAATGCCGCGGCGGGCTGTGCCCGCCCTACAATTCCGATTCCTAACCCTTGACCTGCCCCCCTTTTTCTCCCCCCTCTTTGCTAAACTGTGTAGAACCCGCACACTGGGCGGACGAGAGGAGAGTCGTGCATGAGTACACCACAAGAACGCTACGTGCAGGTTGGAGATTACCGGGTTCGGGTCCTTGAGGCAGGGCACGGTGATCCGTTGTTATTTCTGCATAGTGCGGTAGGAGCAGGCGTATGGACTGATGGCATTGCGCGGCTCGCGCAACGATTTCGTGCCTTGCTCCCAGATCATCCCGGGTTTGGTCCTTCGCCATTACCGGATTGGCTCGTTGGTATGGATGACATGGTATTCCACTATATGGATTTGCTTGATGCCATGAACATCAACGGTCCAATACGGGTTATGGGTGCGTCATTAGGTGGATGGATCGCTGCTGAGTTTGCCACTTTTCATCCCGAACGGGTCAAGAAGCTTATTCTGGTCGATGCCGCGGGTTTACGTATTCCGTCTGTCCCCATGCCTGATGTGTTTCGGCTCCCGCCACAAGAGCTACTGCCCCTGGCGTTTCATGATCTATCCAAAGCGATGGTGCTCATGCCAAAAGATTTTGGTCCAGACGCACTCGTACAGATGTTTCATGATCGCAGCGCTTTTGCTCGTCTGGCATGGAACCCCTATCTGCATGATCCGAAACTGCCACGTCGACTGCACCATGCGACCGTTCCTGCTTTAGTTATTTGGGGCCAGCAAGATCGCCTGATTCCTCCGGTCTATGCTGAGGAATATAAACGCCTGCTGCCAACTGCAGAGGTTGCCTACATCGATCAGTGTGGGCATGACCCAACGATTGAACAACCAGAAGAGTTTGCTCGTATAGCAGTGGAGTTTCTACGATAAGAACGGCTTTGGGATTTCGGCTCTAGGTTTTGGGAAGGCAACCACGTTTTTTCCCAAGTCTAGAGCCCAGAGCCTCAAGCCTAGAGCCAAGGAGCGAAGCGATAATGCAATCCTACTTTTTTCATCTCATGCCGTGGACGGATTATCCCGAAGATTTCGATCAAAAATATGAATCCTCGTGGGTGACATTCCCAAACACATTCTACGATCCAGTCAAAGGTGCAGACTTATACAATCGCTATCTCGATGAACTGGAGTATGCTGATACGTTGGGCTACGACGGCATCTGCGTT
Organism: Deltaproteobacteria bacterium; assembly: GCA_016874775.1. NCBI lineage: Bacteria > Pseudomonadati > Myxococcota > Myxococcia > Deltaproteobacteria bacterium. The sequence continues at coordinate 11,062 of VGTJ01000030.1, read as the reverse complement.
AATGAGCACCATCAGAATGCGTATGGATTGATGCCATCGCCGAACGTCATTGCCGGGATGTTGGCGCGGCGCACAAAAAACGCCAAGATTGCCGTCCTTGGCAATGGACTTCCGCTCCGTGCCAATCCATTACGCGTGGCTGAAGAAATGGCGATGCTCGATGTTGTCACCCGTGGCCGGGTGATTTCAGGGTTCGTACGTGGAATTGGTTGCGAATATCTTTCGCTTGATATGAATCCGACTTTCTCCCGCGACATGTTTTATGAGGCGCATGAGCTCATCGTTCGTGCATGGACGGAACCAGGCCCATTCGAGTTTTTGGGGAAACACTATCAGTATCGTTATGTGAATGTGTGGCCACGGCCGTACAGCAAGCCGCATCCTCCGATTTGGCTCCCTTCGGCTGGTAGCTCGGAGACCATCGAGTTCGCAGCAGAACATCGCTATCCCTATGTGTCGGTTTTTACGCCGATTGAAAATGTCAAACGTCTCCTCACCGCGTACCGCACCTGTGCACGTGAAAAATTTCAATATGACCCTCATCCATCGCAGCTTGGGTATGCCCCTGGCGCGTATGTCTCAGATGACGAACAACGAGCCAAAGATGAAGCGACCGCACACGGTCAATTCTTCATGACGAAAGCATTCAAGATCCCTCCGCATTTTTTGATTCCGCCCGGCTATGTGACAGAGAACTCGCTGCGCGGTTTCCTTGCTGCGGGTCTTGGGCAAGGAGGGCCACTCGGCGATATGATTGCTGGCACGCCGAAGACAGTGGCTGATCGCTTGATTGCCGATTACGACTTCCTTGGTGGCTTTGGGTACACCATCGCTGGGGCAGGGCCGGGCAATGCCACGCATGAGCAGACGATGAAGCATATGACGCTCTTTCAGACTGAGGTTATGCCTGTACTTAAGAAGTACCATATGCAGAAAACCTCCTAGGCGTTTGGGAGACTACTGGGGCTAATTTCGCCATTTGCTTCGCGTCAAGAATTAAGCTAGCAGTATGGAGACCAGATTGCTTCCAGGGGGGAAGAAAAATCAGTTTTGCAAACCGCTGTACTAGGGCTAGGCAGAAGGATGAGGAAAGGAGACGTGCGATGAGACGAGGTATGAGATTCTGGGCCCTATGGGCCTTAGCGCTCATAGGAATGACAAGCGGTTGTACGATGTCACCGCGTAAACGAGATGGTGCGGTACTCGGCGCCATGGTTGGAGCTATTGTTGGTGGTGGTGTCGGTGCTGGTGTTGGACCGGAATTCCGCCATAAAGGAACTGGTGATGATGATGAACGAGCTGCAGGCATCGGCATCGGTGTCGCTGCTGGTGCGATCATAGGTGCCGCGATTGGTTATCTGTGGGCAAGCGATGAAGAACCCGCACCACCACCTCCTCCTCCACCGCCGGCTCCGGCCCCAGCGCCAACACCGCCGCCAGCGATTACGTCGGGGACGACGATTCGGTTACGCGGGGTGAACTTTGACTATGATAAGTCCAACATTCGGTCGGATGCGGCTGCGGTGTTGGATGAAGCGGCGCGGTTGTTGAAAGACAATCCGGATGTGAAAGTGCGGATTGTAGCGCATACCGATTCGATTGGGTCGGATGAGTACAACCAACGCTTATCCGAGCGACGGGCGCAATCGGTGAAGGGGTACTTGGTGTCCAAGGGAGTGGCGGCGAGTCGCTTGACGACGGAAGGTCGGGGCGAGCGGGAGCCGATAGCTGACAACACGAAGAACGGCAGGGACAATCCTGAAGGTCGGGCGATGAACCGTCGTGCCGACTTGAAAGTCGAATAACCACCCCTAGCAAGGTTGTCTGACTCTCTCAGGCAACCTATCAGTGCGAGCGGAGCGAAGCAATCTCTGTTTTCGGACAGGGGTTGATTCGTCGTCTGCGCCTCTTCGCAATGACAACGTTCCCACTTCTTAGACATTGCTCACCCCAGCTTCGCTTTCGTTACTGCGACTGCGGCGACGAGTGAAGCTAGAAAAAACCCGCTCAAGAACAGTAGGTCACCCTGCACTTCGGCAAATCCGGAGCCCTTAAGCACAATGGCATGAAGCGCGTGGGCAAAATACCTGGCCGGAAGACAATGCGAGAGTGCGCTAATGATTGGCGGATAATTATCTGTTGGCATGAGAATGCCTGTGATCATAATGGACGGGAACATCACGAAAAATCCGAGAAATATCGCTTGTTGAATGTTACGGGCACGGGAGGCAAAGAATACGCCGAACGCCATCGTGGCAAACATGAATACCAGGGCAACAAGCGCCAGCAGCAACAAACTGCCCTTGACTGCAATGCCATAGACGAGGTAGCCACCGGCTTGAAAAAGAAGGAGTGAGACAAGGCCGATCCCAATGTAGGGAATCATTTTGCCGAGCATGATTTCCGACAACGATAGAGGAGTCGAGAGAAGCTGCTCAAAGGTACCGCGTTCGCGTTCTCCTACCAAACCAACCGCAGCAATCATGAGGCAAATTTGTGTGAGCATGTTCGCTGGCATTGCCGATAGTAGGCCAAAGCGATCCTGCAATCCGGGGTTGTACCAATAGCGCTTCTCGATCGATACGCGTGGCGCGAGAAATTTTTGTTCACTACGATCACGTGATGGGAGTTCACTCGCTGAGAATGCGCTTGCAGTTTGCGTAATATAATTCCCGAGCCGTAACGCGCTCGCGGTTTTCGCGCCATTGAGCAAAATCTGAATCGGTGTTTCCTGGCCGCGGGCGAGTTTGTCGTCAAAATTCCACGGGATGATCACACCTGCGAGTCCATCTTTCTGCCGGAGGAAGTCCACAACGGCGTCTTCACTCAAGACGAACTGAGGCTCACGTAGCGCTGTCAGTGAGGCTAAGTCGGAAATGAGCTGCCGTGACCGTGTCGTCTGCGATTGGTCATAGACGACCCACTCCGCATTGTTCACTTCATTCGTGATTGCGAGCCCGAACAAGACGAGATACAGGATCGGCTGCACGAGAATAGCAGCAACAAGGCCGTGATCTCGCCGCATCGTTCGTCCTTCCTTACGTGCCACCGCTAACACGTTACGCCGCCGCATGCTTTTTCCTTTCCTTAGTTGCTCCGCGTAATGGTACGCGAGACTCGTGCGACCAAGAGCACCAGAAACGCACAGAGAATAAGGACTTCTAGCCAGAGGTCGGAGAATCCTTGCCCTTTCATATACACACCACGAGTGATGCGAAGGTAGTGAGTGATCGGGAACAACTCACCGATGGCACGAAATGGCATGCGCATGAGAGAGAGTGGGAACAAGAAATCTGAGAGCATCAATTGTGGCACCATGATGAGAATACTGCGTTCCAGCGCGTCAACCGACGAGTGGGCGAGACTGGAAATCAGCAAGCCCATAGATAAGCCGATCAACAGAAAAATTGGTGTGATGGCTAATAAGAGCGTGACGTTGCCGACTGGAAAGACCCCAAAGATCAACCAACTGAAAAAAACGCTGGCTATGATGGCTCCCATAGCGACTACACCGAACGGGAGAATCTTTCCCAGCACGATCTCAAGCGAGGTCATGGGAGTAACAAGGAGTTGTTCAAGAGTCCCGGCTTCTCGTTCGCGGACGAGCGAGATGGCGGTAATGAGAATCGTGAGAAACATGCAGATCATTCCGAGTAAGCCAGGAATCGTATACGCGGTGCTCGACAGGGTAGGGTTAAACAAGACACGCGTACGCGGCGTCACCACGCCGATGGCTTCTGGACGCAAATTGCGCTCGGTGAGTGGTGAGCGTTCCAGGCGTGTGCGGGTATAGTACGTTCGCGCAATCGCGGAGAGAAACCCCTCCGTACTGGTGGCGAGTGTAGTGTCTGAGGCATCGAGCACAAGACCGAGGCGAACTTCTTCGCGGTTCGCGATCACTTCGCTGAAATCGGCAGGAATCAAGAGCGCCGCGCGACAATGCTGGCGACCGAAGAACGAGTCGATGGAGCTCAGATCTTGTAATGGGCTAACGATAAAGTAGTGGGTGGCGGTAATGTCGCTGAGCAGTTGCCGACTTTCGCGTGTCTGCGCTCGGTCGAGTACGCAGAGTGGCAGATGATCGAAATCCGTAGTGATGGCATATGCCAGCAACGTGATTTGCAGCGCGGGGATGAGTAACATGACGGTGAGTGTAAACCGGTCACGCCGCAACTCGACAAACTCACGCCAGAGGAGAATCCGCAAGCGACCCAGTTTGCGGCCCAGTGCATTCATGAGGCTGTCTCCGCCCGCCCTTGTCGCTGCCGAATCCGCCCAGCAAAAACCTCTTCTATAGAAGGGAGCGCCGCGGTGTACTCTAAGGTTGGGTTGATGGTATGCAAGGCGTGACGCATGTGGCTGACCTCCTCCTTGTTGTTAGTCGGGAGTAACAGGAAGACTGCGTCCGATGTATCTTGGTGTACGGTATAGCCAAGGGCAGAGAGGGGGGCGACAGCGTGAGTCACGATTTGTGGGTTGTCATGCAAGAGACGGACGCGGTATCCTCCGGCGAAGGCAATTTTGAGGCCGAGCGGCGTATCGAGGCCGATGAGCTGCCCCTGATCGATAAAGCCCACGCGGTGCGCATTTTCCATCTCGTCGAGATAATGAGTGGTCACAAACAATGTCTTCCCTTCAGTAGCCAGGTCCTGAATCAATCCCCAAAAGACCTGCCGGTTTATCAGATCGACTCCGGCTGTTGGTTCATCAAGAAAAACAATTTCCGGATTGTGTAAGAGGGAGCAGGCAAGGGCAATGCGTTGCTTAATGCCGCTCGGTAACTCACGTACCAGAGCGTGCTCTTGGCCTGTAAGGTGCAAACGGGGGAATAGGGCAGCCTGTCGGTTCGTGATTTGGGCTGACGTCAGACTATAGAGGCCACCAAAAAATTGAACATTTTCCTGAACCGTCAGATTGGCGTAGAGAGAAACCTTCTGTGACATATAGCCGATACGTGCGCTGATCTGGGCCGCTTGCGTGTGGACATCGAGCCCGGCGACTCGGGCTGCGCCTTCACTTGGCGCCAGCAAGCCGCAGAGCATGCGAATCGTAGTGGATTTGCCGGACCCGTTGGAGCCGAGGAAGCCGAATACCTCGCCGCGTTGTACCTGAAAGGTCACATGGTCGACCGCGGTGAACGACCCAAACCTGCGCGTGAGATTGTTGGTGACGATGAGTGCGTTTTCGTCGGTCATAAGGGACTCGCTAAGAGGGGATGCTCGAGCCAGAAATAGAGAAAAAATTCTGAGAGTCTAAGTCAAACCACGAAAGATTGGTACACGAATGCCATCACTCTAAGTGAAGAGAAGGGTCTCTCAAGGAGATCCTCCTCTGCGCTCAGAATGACACAGCTTGGAGTTTGTTGCAGAAAGTGTACGAATGTTCTCAAGTCTGATTGAGGAATCAAAAAAGATTTTCCTTTCGACCTTTTGTTCTTCCCTATAGCCTGACAGCCTCTAGCCTTTTTATTCACCTTCCGCCTGCTCTGTAAGTTCAGTGAATACCATTTCCAACGTCGGTGTGATCACCTCTATGGTCAGCGCGTCCTGATCAAGCGCAGAAACCGCGGTCTGTACCTCAGCCCGGGACAGTGTGGTTTCTACGGTTACTGTTTCACCAACGATACGGACCCGGTGTAGCCACGGCGCGTGTTGTATGCGAGTCATGATGTCCGGCCGGAGATCGCCAAGGAGCCGGTACGTGTTCCGAGGAAACTGGGCTTTGATATCCGCTGGGGCCCCTTGTATGCGAATCTTGCCACGATAGAGATACGCGACACGATCACAGCGGTCAGCTTCATCGAGATAGCCTGTCGACATGATAATCGTGACGTCTTGCAGCTGGCGCAAGATAGCCCACATTTCACCACGGGCAATCAGATCAACGCCATTATTTGGTTCATCGAGAATTAACACGTGTGGTTGATGCAACAGCGCACAGATGAGTGCCAGCTTCTGTTTCATGCCTCCGGATAAGGCTGAAGCGAGAAAAGTGGTAAACTTCTCCAGTTGTGCAATGGCGAGAAGCTCCGCCGCGCGTTGGCGAAACACGCGACGGGGTAAGCCGTGCACGTCAGCGAAAAACTCGAGATTGTGTTGCACACTGAGATCTTGATACAGGCTGAAGGTCTGTGGCACATACCCCAGGCGTTCTTTAATAGGTTGTGTCTGCGAGGCGAGTGCGTAGCCAAGGACTGACGCGTGCTCTGCTTCAAATTCCAACAAGCCGACCAGAATCCGTAGCAACGTGGTCTTCCCAGCACCGTCAGGTCCGACGACGCCAAAGATACACGGTCGATCGATAGTCAAGGAAACATCATCGAGAGCGACCACGGCCCCAAAGCGTTTGCGCAGATGACTCACTGTGATAATTGGCGTATCCATCAGGCGTTATCTCAACTGGTGCATGTTGGAGCCGCTCACGACGGTGAGGCGGAAGTTGCGGTTGTTGTCGGTATCGATGCTGGCGCATGGCTATCCAGCAGTACCGTGCCTTCCATGCCTGGTTTCAAGCGCTCGACGTGCTCTAGGATACGTACTTTGGTGGCAAAGACCTGCGTAATGCGATCACTTCTGACCTCGATATTCTTCGGGGTAAACTGCGCCATATCTTCGATAAAACTCACTTCACCGGGGAAGAATTCGCCAGGGGTGGCGTCAGGCTCGATACGTACCCGGTCTCCGACGCGCACCTTACCCAAATCCGGAACCGGAATATAAATCCGTACGTACTTATCGAGTGGATCTAACAATGTCGCAATGCCGACACCAGGAGTGACGTATTCGCCTGTACGAATCAGGCGCGTTTGTACCGTACAGTCGCACGGAGCGTGGATCGTGTATTTATCAAGAATGATGCGCATTTGGTTGAGGCGTTCTGTTTCTACGCCGAGTTGGTGTTTCTGGACGTTCAACGCATCTTCAGCGATTTGAATTTGTCGGAGATTGGCCTCAGCGTTGGCGACCGCTTGCTGCTCCCGTGCCACAGAGGCTCGTGTCACGTCAAGTTGATTCTTTGCCTGATCAAATCGTTGCTGGCTGAGCACCTCTGCCTGCAACAACTCTTTCCGTCTGGTGAACTCCTTTTGAGCGAACTCCGTATCGGAGTTGGCTTTGGTGAGGTTCGCTTTTGCTGCAGCGAGTTGGGTCGGGTACGTGTCGCGTGTCCAGGTCAATTGTGTCTCGGCCTGTCGGATCTTTGCTTGGATTAAGCCCAGGTTCAGTTCTTGCTGAGCGACTTGGGACCGGTAGTCACGCGCGTCTACATCGACAAGGACATCGCCTTGTTTCACCTGGGCTCCGTCGGTGAAGGTGACATTCATGACTCTTCCACTAATCTCACTTTTAATGACTTTCTCTTCGCCTTCGACAAAGCCGGTGAACGACAGTGGTACTGGGCGCCGCGAGTGCTGATACCACCAGGTGCCAGCGCCTGCAGCAATGAGCAACAGCAAAAGAACTGGCAGAACCTTTTTCATGCGTGTCTCTCCCTCTTTGACCGAATACCGTGAAGAAAAATGTCTGTAAGTGAGTCCACAATCTGTTTCTCGGAAAACGACGTGAAGCGTTTACCACCGAGATGTTCCTGCGTGACTGCCATGATGAGGAACATGCCAGCGAACGCGCGCCCCGTAAGGATTGGGTCCAGTTTCCGTATGGTTCCTGCTGCCATCGCGTCCTGCAACAATGCCGCGATGCGCTGGTTTACGGCAAGAACAATGCGTTCAAAATACAACTGCCCCCACTCTGGATGCCGCAGTGTCTCCGCCGCAATCAAACCAAAGAAGGCGAGATATGCAGGTGTGCGAAAGCGACGATACATCGTGCGGGCGATAGAGCGAAGTGTGTCAGCAAGTGTCTCTTTCGTACGCGAAGGGATGGACAGGTTGCTGACGATCTCATCGAGCGCAGGAACGACCTGCTGTGCGGTTGCAATGAAAAGATCTTCTTTGTTTTTGAAATAAAGATAGATGGTGCCCTTGCTGATGCCAGCTTCTTTGGCGACATCGTCCAACGTTGTCTGGTGTAGACCACGGCGAGTAAAGACGCGGAGGGCGGCAGCGGAAATTTCTTCTGGACGCTCGGTCGGGCGTCGGTGCCAGCGCGGTTTTCGTATGAGCATCGTCCGAGAGGGCATAAGATGTCCATTTATTAACTGACTGGTCAGTTAGTTAATTCTTGCAGGAAAGTCAATTCCAGGATTTCTCGTGATCGGGAAGCGAGATGAAGAGAACATGTTCGTGCGGTGCTGGTTGCTGCACGAAAAAAATTCTGCGACGGGAATAAATTGCTATCAGGATTTTCCTGACAGCCAATTGGATGAGAAATAAACCTTCTGCAAAGAGGATTACAGAACACGTTGTCTCAGCATAATCATCTTTTGGAGAAGGAGGTATTTTATGAAGCAACAGCAGGTCGTACGCTTTTTCCGGGTGGGTCTTTGCGCGGCAGTTGTGGGAATGAGTACTCTGGCAACGGCTGATATTACGAGGAACTGGGAAAGCCCAGCAAACAACCAGGAAATCTCTGGTATTCAGCAGTTTCGTGGTTTTGCGTTTTCCACAACGAGTTCGCAACCACTATCGGTAAAACTTCTTGTGACTTCACCGCTCAATACGACGATCGAGGTTCCCTGGGGGGCCGCCCGTGGAGATGTGGGTGCAAATCCACCGCAGTTAAATAGTGGTTTTGGGGTAACCGTCAATGCAGGGTTATTGCCGGCGGGGTCGACAGCGTCGATTACCTTGGAAGTGCGCGAAAGTGGCAGTTCCGGTGCATGTACTGCGCCGACGTGCGTGAGCGAAACCCGCACGTTTACGGTTGCCAAACCCGGCGCGCGATCAGGTGAAGCGAATACTGCTTTCTCCTTTCTGAATGATCTAGATGTGGCCGGGGCGACCAATCTGCTGGTTGATGGTGATGAGATTATCGTTGCCCCTGTTGATGTGGTTGACAGTGGGAATGGTGGCACACGCAAATCCACGATTCGTTTGCGCTGGATTCAAAACGCGCAGGCTTTCGGTACGGTCGATGCAGCTTCGGGAACGAGCTTTGCTGGAGTGCAATCGATTCTGACGAAATATAATTGCGCCGCGAGTGGTTGTCATGGCTCGTCGGGTGCGCAGGCTGGATTGAATCTCGAATCCGGGCAGGCCTTCAGAAACATGATTGCCAAGAGTTCTGAAGATGCTACCCGTCTACGTATCAATCCTGGGAATTCGACCGCCAGTTATCTGTTCCAAAAAGTAAGAGCTGGAGGAAACATCACTGGCGGTCGTATGCCACTCGGTTGTAGTGGCAATAACTGTCTCACTGATGCTGAGGTCGCGACGATTCAGAGCTGGATTGATGAAGGAGCTCCGCCACCGCAGTAGATATTTTCACTCAGCGAACTGAATTGTTGCCGAGAGTTCTATCGGGGCACGGTATACCGTGCCCCGATTTTTTTTCACAACAATCTGTCAGATCCATGGAGAAGGGAAATAAATTCTCAGCAGGCAAGATTCAATAACGAATGGAAAGGAAAGGAGGGTCACATGAGGTCTGTATTTCGTAGGGTAGTGAGTTGGAGGTTTCTCGCAGTAGGGGCACTGCTTTTGGGGATTGCTGGAATGCCAGGTTCTGCCATGGCGCAAAGGGCAACGGACTTTACGTCGAATCTCAATGCCGGACAAGAAGTGCCAGCAGGCTCAAGTAATGGAATGGGCGTTGCCTATCTCAACATCGACGGTCAGGACCGTTTGTGTGTTGCTCTCACAGTTCAAGACCTGGAAGGGCAAATCGTCGCCGCACACATTCACGGCCCAGCCGCTCCGGGAGTCAACGGCCCGGTCATTTTTGATTTGAAGCCAAACGGAAGCCCCATCAACATTTGTGTTGGCCCACCGACGGCTGACCAGCTGAGAGAATTACGCAGGGGGCTCTGGTACCTCAACGTACACACTTCGGAAGCTGCTGCTGGTGAAATCCGTGGGCAGATCATGCCGGTGAGGAAGTAATCTCGCATCTTGGCTAAACGTTGAACCGATGCGGTTATGTGACTGGGGTCAAGGATAAAGAAGGAGATATGATCATGCGTAGTATAAAGACGATTATGGCAGCGTGTGCGCTTGTGGCTATAGCGGTTGCTCCGGCGGCAGCTGAATCTGTATCAGTAACGCTTACTAACACTGGTTCCCCTGGCGAGACCGGGAGTGGCACTGCAAAAGTTGACCTGGCGTTAGGAAAAGTCGAAGTGTTACTGAAAGATTTGAAGGTTGTGTCTCATGCGGGGGCCAACGGCTTGAACGTACTCGGCTATTCCGCCTGGCTGGTGAATTCTGAAAATGCTTTGGGAAAACTGAACCTTGGCGTGGTGCTGCCGAAAGCTGATGGGACTGCGTTCCTGGCGTTTGAAGCTCCGACCGCTCGTGCCAACCTTACTGGACTTGGTTTTAATGTGGTGGTCGTGACAACCGAGACCGAACTCGATGTTGCCCGCTCGCAGCCTTCTGGACCACCGATTGCGGCAGGGCCGATTCCAGGGACTGCTGCTGTCGTTACCCCACCTCCTGCCTTTGAAGTCCTGATGGGCAAGTTGGATGACGATGTCTTTGGCTTCCAACCGAAACAAATCACTATTCTTTCGGGACAAAGTGTACGTTGGACCAACGTCAGCCCGTCGTTTATTTTCCCTCATACTGCGACGCGAACAGAAGCAATCGACGGAACCACACCAAGTGCAGGAGAGGTATTCGATAGCGGACCTGTTGCTCCAAATGCGTCACTCGTACGGACTTTCACCCTGCCAGAGGCGACCCCGTTTGCGCTGTACAATTATCATTGCACTCCTCACCTCCAATTAGGCATGACCGGCCGAATTCTGGTGATTGCACCACAACAACAATAGTCCTTCTTCGTTTCGTTGGGGGCGCGCTGCTCTCGCCATCCCTGTAAGGGTCGGTTGACTACCGTCGCATCGCCAGAATCCGCGCAGTCGATACGTGCGTTTGTTTTTTGCCACTCAGTTTGTGAGGTACTGGCTTCTTCGGCCCGCGTTTGGACTTGGTGTATTTCTGCGGGTC
>VGTJ01000029.1:5000-40999 GCA_016874775.1 Deltaproteobacteria bacterium | reverse complement strand
TGGCAAGTGGGCGTGTCCAGCCAAGGTTCTCTCACCCAGTCGGTGCAAGTCCGACCGAGGCCAACAGACTCAAGCCTCGTAGCACGGGAGGCGCCGGGGCGCGAAAGCAAGCCGGTGAAGCCCTCCGACAACCTGCTCGGAAGGGAGCGGGCGCAACGCTCCAGGTTGCAACGTGCAGTGAACGCAGAGGTAGCCTCGTTACACGCAACTCCGGTGGCCGAGCCGGTCTACTACGTGCGAAGGCAGCAAGGGCCGGGCGAAAGGAGTCCGCGACGACGGTCCTCACCGGCGGGGTATCAGCGGTGACATGGAGCGAAGGGAGAGAGAGCAACTGGAGAAGTCCGTGGGGTCCAGCGAAGAAAGCTCGCTGCAGAGGCCTGGCCTATAACCGTGAGGGGGAAATGGCTGGGATGGCCCCCGGATGGCGGATCGGGTCGTAGTACTGAGCATCCGCGTGCAGCAAAACACGCGGGGAGGAAAGGACCCGGACCGGTCGGTAGTCCGTTCGGGAAAGGAAGGCAAGGGTGAGATGATAAAGGCACTCAGCAGTTTGCAGGACCTGCGACGACGGATATACGACAAGGCGAAGTCAGAGAAGACGCATCGGTTCTGGGGACTCTTTGTCCACGTGGCAAAGGTCGAGACCCTAGCAGAAGCGTACCAGCAGGCAAAACGGAATGGCGGTGCCCCCGGGCTTGATGGTCGCACGTTTGCGGACATTGAGGCCGAAGGGCTGGAACCATTTCTGATAGCTATCCGGGACGAACTGCTCACCGGAACCTATCAACCGCAAGCCAATCGGGTGGTCGAAATTCCGAAGGGCGAGGGCAAAGTCCGCAAGCTCCAGATTCCCTGCATCCGGGATCGTGTGGTGCAAGGGGCGCTGAAGCTGATTCTCGAAGCCATCTTCGAGGCGGATTTTTGTCCCAACTCCTACGGCTACCGACCGAAGCGCTCGCCGCACCAAGCCCTGGCGGAGGTGCGCCGTAGTGTGCTGCGGCGGATGACGACCGTGGTCGAAGTCGATTTAGCCCGCTACTTCGACACGATCCGGCACAATATCCTGTTGCAGCAGATCGCGCGGCGCGTGCAAGATCCCGCCATACTCCATCTCGTGAAGCAGATTTTGAAAGCCGGAGGCAAGCTCGGTGTCCCGCAAGGGGGACCGTTTAGTCCCTTGGCAGCCAATATCTATCTGAGTGAGGTGGACTGGGTGTTTGACGGCATCCGCCGCCAGACCGCTCAGGGTTCGTATGAGGCCGTGAATTATCATCGGTTCGCCGATGATATTGTGATCACCGTGAGTGGCCACCACACGAAACGACGCTGGGCCGAGCGGGCCTTGCATCGGCTCCAGGAGCATCTTACGCGCCTAGGCGTAGAAGTGAACCCGGAGAAAACCAAAGTGGTGGACATGCTACGCGGAGAGACCGTCACGTTCTTGGGGTTTGAATTGCGGCGCGTACGCAAACGCACGGGGGACGAACACTACATCTTGTTGACCCCACGGAAAAGGGCACGCCTGACCCTGAAAGCACGGGTGCGTGAGGTGCTTCACCACGGCGGGGCAACCCCGCTCAAGGAGCTGATCGCGCAGCTTAACACCGTGCTCACTGGGTGGGTGCAGTACTTTCGGGTGGGCAACGCGAGTCACGCGTTCAGCGAGATTCGGGACTATGTCGAGATGAAAGTGCGGATCCTCGTGACCCGACGGAAGCGGCGACATAAGCGAGGCGTGGGCTGGCAGCGGTGGAGTAACGAGTATCTCTATGGTGTCCTGGGGTTGTTCTGGAATTGGAAACTCAGACCACTTCAAGGCGCAGCGGCGTACCAGTGAAAGTCACTGCTAGTGCCACACTGACCCATAACCCTTGTCATGAAGCTGACTGGGCGAGCGGCTTGAGGGAAAACCTCACGAGCCGTTCCTATGGGGAGGGGCTGGAAACGGGTCGGATACCAATCCAGACACCGTGCCAGTCCTTCACCCGACAGCTTGTGTTCAAGGCGTGGAAAAGTGGGGTGCACGTCGCCACGCTGACGACCACGACAAAGTACAGCACTCTCTGTTACCTCTATGGACGCATGCTCCTGATTCTCCTCACGGCCGCCCTCAGTTCTCCGTTGCGCGTCACCGTCTGGCAGCAGGCCCGCGAACTGAGATTGTTCAAACTCGTCCGTCATTGCCAGGCGAGTGCGGACCACTGGCTCCAATGTCTGTTTCAGCCTCCGTTTCAGCTCAGGACCTTTCTCCTGCGCCTCTGTGCGACAGCAGAACGACTAGGGAGAAAGGCTGCTCGAAAACGCCTCACCAGTGCACAGCGGTTACGCGCCAGTTTGGGCGTGCAAATGGATTTCTTTGAGCCCACACTGGCACTTGTCGCCTAGCTTAATGCGTATGCTGTGCGCACGCGGCGCTCACCTGCTCCGATTCCCGTGCGCATAGCGCACGCTACGGTCTCTGCATTCACACGGAACATCTCATGAAACCCCATATACCGTGCGCCCACCTTATCAAAAAAGGCGCACCTAGTAGTCAGTCACACTGAACTTGAGGGGTCGAGTTCGTCATGCCCGCGCAGGCGGGCATCCAGGATCTTCAAGCAGGAACCACGACTTAACCTTCCTGGATTCCCGCTTTCGCGGGAATGACGCCACCACGTTCACCCCTCAGAATCAACATGACTGACTACTAGAGCTTTCCCCCTAGTCGACCCCCTCACTAAATTCTTTGTAGGACTCTCCCGCTTAGAGTCCTGACCAATCCTGTCACGCCATCAAGCCTCTGCTCTTAGATAATTATTTTCAATGATTACAGACACTTAATAAAATCAGAGAAAATCTGCCCTTTAGTACAATAGAGCCACAAGGTCCCATTTTGCTAATCTGACTGAGACCTAAAAACCGTAGACAAAGTCAGATTAACACTGATGCTATGACGAACCAGGACGACTGTCGTACGTCCTCGGCCATGCGCTCGATGTCACCGAATTTGTCCAGGCCCAAAAAACGTTGCGTGCCAACGAAGAGCGGATTCAGACACTGCTTGCACATTCGACAGAGATGATTGCCGCGCGCAATGCGAACGGCACGGGGAGAGGCGGGACCGCGTCGGCTGTGCGAGAGTTGCGCGGGTTGACGGAACTGCGCACGCTGTCAACGCGCGAATGGGAGGTTCTCCAGCGTCTGTGGAACTATCAATGTGTGCAGACGATAGCCAAAGCACTGTTTGTGAGTCTCCATACGGTTCGGAACCATCTCAAATCGATCTTTCGTAAAGCTGGTGTTCATCCGCAGCCTGAATTACTTGAACTGCTGGCGAAAAAACCATCGAATCTAGTGGTTCTTAACACTGACTCCCTGGCAGATGAAGGATATGCCACGCTAGGGACCATGGCGGCTTGGGATCAACTCTTGCAATCACACGAGAGAGACGAAAGAGCTGTCAGATTTCGGTGCGTACGTTGAGTTTGATGGAACTCTCCTCTGTCGCGTTACAAGAACACAGAGGCATAGCCGCTCCCTTCCGGCGAGGATTCGACGATGATAAGCACAATCTGCTCTATGAAGAGCAGGCATCAGATCAGTACAAGGTAACGTGAAAGGAGACGAGATAGTGAGAAAATTTTCAGTTGTTATGGTCAGCTTGACGACGCTCGCTCTCATAAGCAGTCAGCTGAGTTACGCGCAAAGCTCGGAAGAGGTGAAAGCGCTCCGAGAAGAGATCGGCGCACTCAAAGAAATACAAGCGCTGCGGCGAGAAGTGGAAGGGATCAGAGAAGGGCAGCGCGCGTTGCAAAAGGATTTGCAGGAGATCAAGACCTTGTTGCAAGCCCGCCCTGCTGGTGGGGCACCACCACCGCCACAGAATGTAGTCTTGAGTCTCGACGACACGCAAACGAAAGGAGAGAAGAACGCGAAGCTGGTGCTGATCGAGTTCACCGACTATCAATGACCGTTCTGCGGAAGACACGTCCGTGAGACGTGGCCACAAATCGAAAAAGAATACGTCAATACTGGAAAACTCAGGTTTGCGTTGTTGGATCTTCCCTTAGAAGCCATTCACAAGAATGCGTTTAAGGCAGCCGAGGCAACCCGGTGTGCCAAAGGCCAGGGGAAGTATTGGGAGATGCACGAGCGGTTATTTACCAACCAGCAAGCGTTGAATCCTGACGACCTGGTCGGACACGCCAAAGCGATTGGCCTCAATGAGGATGGGTTTAAGAGATGCCTCACTGAGGGAACGTATGCTGCAGCAGTACGGAGAGATATGGGCGAAGCGCAGAAAGCTGGGATAACCGGGACGCCCGCGTTCTTTTTGGCTGTCCCTGAAGGAAAAGATGGAAAAGTGAAAACGCTGCAACGGTTGAGTGGAGCGCAGCCCTTTGCCGCCTTTCAAGCGGCGATTGATGCTGCCTCAGCCAATACCAAGTAATTGCCTTGCCGAGGCTCTCTCAACATAAGAGGCCAGGGTGGGCCATATCTCCTCTTCTTCTGGGCCACATGGTGTGGGCCCTGTAAGGCCTCGTTACCCGAAGTGGTCGCGTTCGAGCGCGAGCGCGGGATACCTGTGATAGCGATTACCGACGAGTCGTCGGAGCAACTCGATGCGTTCTTCAGCAAATACCAAGGTCCATTCCCGGCGACTATTGCCACAGATGAATTGCGGAAATCGTTTCTGGCATATGGGGTAAATGGGACGCCGACATTTGTGCTGGCTGATACCGCAGGCAAAGTAGAAAATCGTGCGACAGGCTATAGTGCGGCAAAAGGGCTCCCGTTCACTGGCTGGTCGTGTAAGACTCGCAAGACAGAGACGACACCGAGCCCGCGTTGTCCTGGAGAATAAATGCTCCCAGGCCTCACCTGATGACTTAAGGTTTAGGGGGCATCCCGTCCCGACATAGATTCTTGCGATGCACATTCTATGATTTCTCAACCCTTACAAAGGACTCTGGTGCAATGCCAGGGTCCTTTTGTTTTGTGGTATAGCGGCGAGGAAAGAATGAGCGAGCCTTAGAAATGGCATAAAGGCGCTGCTCCCTCTCATCTTCGCATCATGGTAGGATTACGGAGATTTTGCTATTGCATTGATGAGGGAAGAACAATGAGTACGATGTCAATCCTAGATTATGGGGCCGGTATTCTTAGTCGTGCCATTCAACCGGCGGAAGGAAACCTGCCGATTGAAGCAGCGCGATCAATTTTGCATTTTCGCCTGTCACCAACAGACAGTGACCGTGTGAATGACTTAGCGACGAAGGCTCGGGCCGGAACGCTTTCAGCCGAAGAACGCGCAGAACTCGATGAGTATGAACGCATCACGGGACTCTTAGAGCTCCTGCAATCAAAAGCGCGCCTCTCCCTCAAACAGGCAGGGCTCTTGTAGAATTTTATGGAGCCTGAGCTTCGGCGCTTGGTATGGCAACGCGCCTCCCAACGGTGTGAGTATTGTCACGTCTCAGCAGAGGTGACGTTACTCCCGTTTCAAATTGATCACATTATTGCTGAGAAACACGGAGGGCCGACCGTTGCGGATAATCTCGCACTGAGCTGCGAGCGCTGCAATTCTCATAAGGGGCCAAATATCGCTGGATATTTGGCGGGACAACACGTCGCACTGTTTAATCCCCGTACAGATCGCTGGACTGACCACTTTGCGTGGGACGGACCAGTGTTGGTGGGAAAAACACCTACCGGTAAAGTGACAATTGAAGTGTTAGCAATTAATTTGTCGTATCGGGTTGCGTTACGCGCCGCGCTGATCGAGGAAGGCAGTTTTCCTCCTCCTGAGGATGTTCTCACTAAAATGCTAAGTGAGAAAGGGTGAGCTCTTTACGAGTGTGACAAGATGAGGGTGATAGTGAATTGGCCATACACTCCCCACGCAGCTAAAAACTCGGTGGTAGGAATCCGCTTGGGGGCATCGGCAAAAAATGGATCGTTCGCACAAACAACCTGTGCTTCAATATCAACCACCACCAAAGCGTGTACGCACTCTCTCTGCTAGTAACTCTGCAGCCAAGCGGTGTCAACGAGGACGATAGGCGGAATACCTGCCTGCAACAACTGACGTAAAGAGTCCAGCAAGGACTCTGACGCACTGCCAGGGTCCTTTTGTTTTGTGTGAAGACGGGACCAGGATAAAGGACCTCGACTGTTGTGTTTTGGAGCAGATCTGAATCTGGAACCCGGATTGGGAGGAATTTGATTCTTCCATGAGGGGAGTGGTAGCATCTAGCCCACCCCAACCGCTATGCGAGAGGAGCGTCCGCCGATGCAACTGCCGCTTGTGGCTCCTGCCCCCGTGGTCGTAGAACATGCTCAGGTGTTTCGCGAGCTGTTCGAGAACCGCTGCCAATTTCAGCACTTTGAGAATTACCTGACGGGATTGATGGTGTTGGCGAACAAGAGCATGGCCAATATCAGCCGCTGTCTACTGGAGAGTGCCGACAAGACCAACCTGTCGCGGTTCTTTAGTGAAGCGCCGTGGGAGCCGGAGAAGGTCAACGAGAAACGGATTAGCTACATGCTGGAGCAAACCGACGCCGTGCGACGGAAGGCTCAGCAGTCGTGTGTGATCGTGGACGATACGCTGTGCGAACACGTAGGGAGTGTGTTCGAGTACGTGGCACGGCATTACGACCACTGCGAGGGGCGGTATCCGCTGGGGCATAGTCTGGTGACGACGCACTATGTGAGTGGGGCCGTGCGCTTTCCGCTCGAGGTCCGGCTGTATCGGCGCTATGAAAAGCAAACGCGGTGGGAGGAGTTCGTGCGCGAGTATTTTCCCACGCGCGCAATTCCGACCGAGACCAAGCTCCGGACGCGATTGCACAAGGAGGTGGACGCACGGTTGCTCCAGGACGCGGAGTTTAAGACGCTGCACGAGCAGTTTCGTACCAAGATTGTGCTGGCGATCGAGTTGATCACGCAAGCGGTTGAGCACGACGTCCCCTTTCAGACCGTGCTGATGGACAGTTGGTTTCTGTGTGCGGAGGTGGTGGAAGAACTGGCCAAGCTGCAGAAAGACTGGGTCAGTTTACTCAAGAAGAACCGCAATCTCGAAGTGCACTCCTTCACCCTGCGGGATGCGCAGGGTCAGAAGCTGGTGCTAGCCGGGCCGCATATCAAGATGGAAGACCTCGTGCCGCTCATTCCTCGCACCGCCTACACGCACGTGACGATCGGGGAGCGGGGGTATTGGTATTTTGCGCTCAATCTGCGGGTGCCCGGCTTGGGCAAGGTGCGCTTGGTCATGAGCTTTGGGAACGTAGAACTGACGGGGACCTATGCGGTGTTGGTCAGCAATCGGACGGACTGGGCCGCCAAGAAAATCTTGGAAACCTACGTACAACGCTGGCCCATTGAAACCTTTTATCAGGACAGCAAGGGACATCTGGGGCTCGACGAGTATCGCATGCGCACGGCCGCAGCCATTAAGAAACATTGGTGTCTGGTCTTCGTGGCGTATTCGTTCCTGCATTTGCAGTGTCTCGCAGCGTCACCGAAAAAAGGGCACGGCCGGACGCCCCCGATCAAGACTATTGGGGAGGCGTGTCGGTAGCAAAGCCAGGCGTTGATCGAGAAACTGATCCTCTATGCGCACGAGCTGTTACACCGTGGACAGTCCGCTGCGACCGTCTTCGCTGAATTGTTTGCCAAGCAACAGGCGGTTCCAGCTCTGTGACCATGTCGCGCTTTTGGACAAAACACAACAGTCGAGCAGGTTACAAGTTTCCGGTTACAGGTGTCAGGTAGCTGCCAGGGTTACAAGTACCAGATTCCATAGGTATCCCGATGCTCCTCCTTGTTCTCGCCTCCCAAGGATACGATACGGTGGGCGTGGAGTCTGTGCGATCGCCCAAAAGATCGCCAAGAAGAAAACGATTCTTTAATCGACGTCCAGGAGGGAAGTGAGTTTGTTCTCATGTTGCCAAGGAAAGCGAGATAGCGTGCACATGCTGACTTACAGAAGATTCCCCAAATCATCCGCTCTTTTCATCATAATTGTTGAATACGAAACAAATTGACCATCCCCTCGATCAACGTCAACACGTTCTTCGAATCCATCTGCAGTCGGAGTCAAGCTTTTCCGGGCGCGTTGTATGTTGCTGCCGTGCTCAGTCGCAGGACGGTCAGCAAATGATACGGTGTCGCCATGCCACTCCAGTTGATACGTCTGAATGAGGCCACTGTCGGTATACGCCTGGGCTTCAAAGGATCCCGAGGTGCCGCCAGCGCCGATGATGACGAGGGCATCGTGCATGTCCTTTCGACCGTCAGACAGCGGATACGTGACACTCATCCGTAAGCCGAGGAAGCGACCGCCAGCCTCCCATATTCCGGTCAGTTGTTTGCGAAATACACTCCCGCCGCGCATGTATCGCCCTTCTCCACGAAAATTGCCCAACAGAAAACGAAACCGCTGCAGTGGGATACGGTACTCTTCGGGATCATGCACGAGATGAGATGCAGCCATAGCGCCTCCTATGGTTGTAAGACGATTTTCTTTTCGGCGACGGTAAGGACCTTCTCACGCGAATAGAACACCGGAAAGTATTTCCCCGCTGCCCACAAGTTTGCTAAGTCGCGAT
The DNA here is from genome assembly GCA_016874775.1 of Deltaproteobacteria bacterium. Lineage (NCBI taxonomy): Bacteria > Pseudomonadati > Myxococcota > Myxococcia > Deltaproteobacteria bacterium. The sequence continues at coordinate 32,405 of VGTJ01000029.1, read as the reverse complement.
AATGTGGGTCAGCAGGATTGCCTGCTTGTCCAGGGGTGTTGGTGCCGAGCGAACGATCCCAGTCAGCGACGTCAGCAATGATACGAAACGAAGCTCCGGATTTTTGCTCGGCATTATTGTCGGTGTTGTTCACTGTAAATCCGTCGCCACCACGCGGGAGAGGGCCGACATTCAGTTGGGCACGCTGTTGGGCGTTGACCGCATCGCCCAGCATGTGACGGATAGTGATATGGTGGTATCCAGCCTTCCCATAGTTCCATTTACTCATATCAGGGCCGAACTGCTCGATGAGGCTTTGTACCGCCTGTTCAAGGCTCTGAAGAAGAAATTCGTCTCTCCCAGTAACTGGCTGCGGACCATAAAACGTATCCGGCGTTGTCAGGCTATTGATGAGCCGCTGCGGTGCTATCTTGGTAAAATATTGACGGACCGACGCTGGAACATATCGATCGCGATAATTCTCCCATAAGCGTTGTTGCCACGCTGCATAAATTCCAGCGGCAATGGAATCCTTCGCCAGCACGTAATCCCAGGACCGGAGCTTTTCCAACGCCGTCTGAACCACCGCGTTCTCAGAGCGGAGTTCGTGTAACAGCGGGACCAGTGTACGCGCAGGGATCGACAATTCATCTTGTTGCCAACGCATCATATCAACCGGAGTGGTACCCATGCGAGCGTTCAACAGTTCGCGAATGCGTGCAAGTCGATAGGGCGGCTCCCATAAAAAACTCACAATGTGTGGATATCCGGGAGGAAGATTCTCAGCATTGGCAGTGGCCCAAAATCCTTCACTCGGATTGAACACAAAAGGGAACTCTTTGCTGGCAAGTGTTCCCGCCCACTCAAACCGCCCATCACCCGGAACCGGAAGGATACCATTCCAGTTGGGCCGACGAGGAACAGTGCCTGTAGACTGCCAGCCGATATTGCCTTTTACATCAGCCCAGACCATGTTCTCAGATGGTGCATTAGAGTACGCACAGGCGGCACGGAACTCTTCCCAATTTTTTGCCTGATCCATACGCAAGCTGGCGAGATAGGGGGCAGCTCCCACGTCAAGCCATGTCGCGCGTAAAGCATATGCTTTGTGAGCAGTCGAATCTTCCATCAGTACTGGACCGTGGCGTGTATACTTTAACTCTACGGTTACCGGATCCTGTCCTTTCACGCGAATCGATTCCTGATACACCTTCATCCCTTCCCAGGCATTCTTGTAGCGATACTGGTCGGGCTGGTCAGGATTGGTATTGTAAACGTAAAGATCCTCACTATCAGTTGGAAAGATAGTCAGACCCCAGGCGCCGTATTGGTTGTGACCAATCGACACACCAGGTAAGTGAGGTTCTCCACCGCCGATCACATTCCATCCTGGTGCAACGAGATGTACCCAGTAACGAAGCGACGGTGCAGTAATCGCACGATGTGGATCATTGGCCATCATCGGGTGGCGGGTAAGGGTGCGGGTACCGCTGATAACCCAGTTGTTACTACCCTCTGCTGACTGTTGGGGTTGGAAACTCGATGCATCGAGCTGCGCAATCGTTGCATTCTCCGGGCGCGCCTCGGCAATGACATCTTCAGGGCTGAATTGTACCGCCGCTCGGGCTGCGGTGTAGAATTTGAGGACTGTGTTCGGGAAGGTCGTGAGGTCTATCCCTAATGCGACGGTAAGGTCAGGGTTGGTTGGAGCAAAGTCGACCAATGCTAGCGTTTTTTCCACTCCCGCCGACCTCACTCGTTGTGCCATACGCACTTCATCTTCGATATTCATGAATAAGCCACCGATACGGGAGATCACAATGTCAGGGGTCCATGGTTGTGGCTTGATTTCGAGCAAGCGAAATTCGATAGGCAACAATTCTGAGCGTTGCTCTGTATCTTTGATGTAGGCATTGATGCCCTCGACAAACGCGCGAATGATTGCTGGTCCTTCGGGATGGTAATGAGTCATCTCTTTGGTCAGATCCCCCCGAAACCGCAACAGGCGTGCGCCGATGTCACGGTCGAGCGCTTTCGGGCCTTGGATCTCGGCCATCGTACCAGTCACCCGTCGTCGCCAGATTTCTAGTTGAAAGAGTCGGTCACGGGCCGCATTATACCCCTGAGCAAAAAAGAGATCATGCTGGTTCTTGGCGTAAATATGCGGCATGCCCCACTGATCAACAAAGATCTCGACAGTATCGGTAAGTCCCGCAACTCTCAGAGTGGACGCTTCGGTATTGGCAAAAAGCGGGGCCTCTCTGATGACACACGTCAGGATCCCCAGGACAAACAGGGCGGAGAAGCGAGACCTCTGATGGCGGTTCAACGCTAGACAGGAATGGATGAGATATAGCAACCTTCTCATAAGCGCATCTCGCTATAACAGAAACGTGAATCAAGGCAACTGACCGGTTTGGGAGTGGTTGCGTTCGATGCGCGGATGCGTCTCGTAGGAGCCCCCACGTGGGTGCCCTTTTCGTAGGCGGTCACACGGGGTCGACCCCACTTCAAATGGAACCACGACTACCGGGTTACACACGTTGACTCTCCAGGGGGTTTCCGTTAGCTTTTCTTGCTCTAAAGGGCCTCTTTCCAATGGAAAGGGGCTCTCCGCCATTTGACAACGCATTATGGAAGCTCCAGCAGAAACAGAAAAGACTCAACACGTACGCAAGGGGAAAGTGCTTGTCGTTGGTGTTGGTGGGCTTGGTTGCCCAGCGGCCCTCACACTTGCCCAGGCTGGAGTTGGCACTATTGGGTTAATCGACCCTGATGTCGTCGATCTCTCTAATCTGCAACGGCAAATCCTGCATGCCACACCCGATATCGGACGCCCGAAGGTTGACTCAGCCCGCGAGAAACTGCTCCGCATCAACCCCGCTATCGCTGTCGTGACATACCACCAACGGCTTTCCGTAGAGAATCTTCCAACAATTTTCCTTGATTATGACTTTATTATTGATGGGACGGATGGCGTTGCAACCAAATTCCTCATCAATGATGGAGCAGTCTTGCTAGGAAAGCCCTTTTCCTATGCTGGGATCGTGCAGTTCCACGGACAGACGCTCACCGTGTGGCCTGGACGTTCCACTTGTCTTCGCTGTTTATTCCCTGAGATTCCTTCTACTGATGATGTCCCCACCTGTCAGGAGAGTGGGATTATTGGTAGCCTAGCAGGGAGTATCGGCACTCTTCAGGCTACCGAAGCGTTGAAGTACTTGAGTGGCGAAGACGATTTGCTAACTGACCGTTTGCTGACGTATGATGCTTTGGCGTTGCACTGGCGGGAAGTACGGGTGCGTCGGAGCCGCCACTGTCCGCTCTGTGGAGAGAGCCCAACAATCACTGCGTTTGACGCGGTGAGCTACGAGCAAACACTCGCCTGCGCGAGTGTGTAAGAAGGAGTTGCTATGAGTACCATTACTGGCCTCACCTGTCGTGAATGCGGACAAGAATACCCTGTCGCGCCACTCCATGTTTGTGAAACATGTTTCGGGCCGCTAGAGGTCGTCTACGATTACGCGAGCATTCGCAAAAAAATCTCACGCGCGGTGATTGAATCTCGTCCAGAGTCTTTGTGGCGTTACCAAGAACTCCTTCCGGTCAATGGCGAACCTCGGATCGGCTTACATAGCGGGTTCACACCGTTGGTCAAAGCCGACCGCTTAGCCGCCTATCTCGGAGTCAAGGAGCTGTACATTAAGGATGACTCGGTCAATCATCCGACGTTCTCGTACAAGGATCGAGTTGTCTCTGTGGCAATTTCTAAAGCGATGGAATTTGGTTTTGATACCGTCTCGTGTGCGTCGACCGGTAATCTTGCGAATTCTGTGTCTGCTCACGCGGCACGGGCAGGGTTGCGTTGTTTTATTTTCATTCCTTCAGACTTAGAGCAGGGAAAGATTATTGGCTCTACCATCTACGGTCCACGCGCGGTCGGCATCCGTGGCAATTACGATGATGTAAACCGTCTGTGCAGTGAGATTGCCGATAAATACGGCTGGGCGTTCGTGAACATCAACATCCGCCCCTATTATACTGAAGGTGCGAAAACCTACGGCTTTGAGATCGCTGAGCAACTTGGCTGGCGTCTTCCACAACATGTGATCGTTCCTACCGCAGGCGGAACTATTCTGCCCAAAGTCGCCAAAGCATTCGAGGAAATGAAGAAAGTGGGGCTGATTGAAGATCCCCATACGCCGAAGATTTACACTGCCCAGGCAGCAGGCTGTGCACCGGTCATTCATGCCTTACACAAAGGCTCAGACCTGATCGTTCCAGTGAAGCCGAACACAATTGCCAAGTCGATCGCGATTGGCAATCCAGCCGATGGTTACTACGTGCTGAAAGCGGTACGTGATTCTGGCGGCTGGGGAGAAGCGGCCACTGACCAAGAGATCGTTGCCGCGATTCAGTTACTCGCCCAAACTGAGGGAATTTTTACTGAGCCTGCAGGCGGGACTACTGTCGCAGTCGCCAAGAAGTTGATTGAACAAGGTCGTATTCCGAGAAATGAGTCGATCGTTATCTGCATTACCGGTAACGGATACAAAACGATCGAAGCCGTACTCGGTCATGTACAACAGCCTTTCGAGATTAACGCTCGCTTGCAAGACTTCGATGAACTCTATCAGTCGTTAAATCAAACTGCTCCAAGTCGTGCCGCGGCAGAGGGGCTGCATTAGAAAAACGTCAAAAGTCAAAGTTCAAAAGTTAAAAATTAAGAGTAGCCAACACGATAGAGCCCAGTTTTGACTTTTGCAGTTTGCCTTTTGCTCTGCTTTGTCGAGGGGTGTTGCCAGAACATCGGAAAATCGCCAGAGTACAGATGATTTTTTTCAGGAGGTATAGGCATGAGCGTGCATGTGCGGATCCCCACTCCGCTGCGTCGCTTCACTGGTGGTGCTGAGGAAGTCAGTGCAACCGGAGCAACGGTGGCTGCATTAGTTGAGGACCTTGAGCGCAACCACCCAGGACTCAAAGAGCGGATTTGTGACGAAGGCGGTAAAGTCCGCCGTTTTGTAAACATCTTTGTGAACGGAGACGATATTCGTTTCCTCAACAACCTCGAAACCACAGTCAAAGCTGGGGACGAAATCTCGATCGTTCCAGCAATTGCTGGAGGATGAGACATGACGTTGGTGCCGGTATGGGGCGAAGGACTCCCACCGCCCACGCCTCAACGGGTGCCATCAGTGTTGCACCTGGTCGGCAATACTCCGCTTCTCGAACTGACGAAGGTAACGGCAGGCCTCTCTCCTCGCGTCCGAGTTTTTGCCAAGCTTGAAGGATTCAATCCTGGCGGATCGGTCAAAGATCGACCTGCGCTCAGGATGGTGGCTGAAGGATTACGCACTGGGCTCTTAGCACCAGGCAAAACCATCCTTGACTCTACTTCTGGCAACACTGGCATTGCCCTTGCCTTCGTTGGTGCGGTCCTTGGCTATCCGGTTGAATTGGTCATTCCAGCCAACGTCAGTGTTGAACGAAAAAAGATTATTGCTGCTTTTGGGGCACGAATGATTTTTAGTAGTCCCTTTGAAGGATCAGACGGAGCAATTCGGTTGTGCCGCCAGATCCTCCATGAGAATCCAGAGCGCTACTTTAAGCCGGATCAGTACAATAATGAGGCCAATCCACTAGCTCATTACGAGACGACTGGACCAGAAATCTGGACACAAACACAAAGAAAGATTACTCACTTTCTTGCAGCGATCGGAACCGGTGGGACCGTCATGGGGACTGGACGTTATCTGAAAGAGAAGAACCCCAACGTCCAAGTGCTCGCGATTGAGCCGGATGATGCCTTTCATGGTCTCGAAGGTCTCAAACATATGGCAAGCTCGATTGTGCCAGGCATCTACCATGAGGGAGAGCTGGACGGGAAAGTCCCAGTATCCACTGAAGATGCATATGACGCAGTGTATCGATTAGGGCGCGAAGAAGGAGTGCTCGTCGGTCAATCTTCTGGCGCTGCAACCTGGGCAGCATTGAAAGTCGCACGTAGCCTTGAGGAAGGTGTCGTGGTAACGATTTTTCCTGATTTTGGTGACAAGTATCTCAGCACGAATCTCTGGGTAGGATGGAAAGAGTTTGAGAAGAAACAACGGCAACTGCAACCCTGATGCTGAGGAAGGAGGGCTTATGAAAGAAAAGTTTTATTTGACGTACCCTCCTGCATTGATCAAGCAGCCGCTCATTTATCTCTTAATTAAGAAGTTTGAGGTTATCCCCAACATCCGTGGTGCCAATGTCTCTGATGAAATGGGACTTCTGGCAATCGAACTCGAGGGTGGACAAAGTGAAATCGACCAGGCAATTACCTGGCTGCGTGAGCAAGGGGTCACCGTCGAACCGATCGAGAAGAACGTCATCGAATAACTTGCCTGCATGCTTTCTGATTTACAAATCGAACGCTACAGCCGACAAATCATTCTTCCTCACGTAGGAGGCAAAGGCCAAGAGCGCCTCTTACGTGCCCGTGTCTTAGTCAGCGGGCATGGCTCGTGGCACGCACAGGCGCTACTCTACCTTGCTGCAGCCGGTCTTGGTCACATTGGTATTTGTGGGAATGAAGATCATCCGATGATGACAGCACTGCTCCCCGAGCAGCAGCATTCTGCTCTTGTCGCTTTGCAGCGCCTCAATCCAGATTGTGAGATTGTTACTCACTCCCCTCAACTATTGTGTGATGTTGCCAAAGCCGCGCAGCTCGTGCAGCAATACGACCTCGTTATCGCCGAACCGCATGTATCACTCCACACGGCCTGCTATACAACACAGCGGCCTTTTATCTGTGGGCAGGTTGCGCACGCTTCTGCTTGGTTTGCTGTCTATCGTGGGTACGAAGATGGGCTGCCGTGCTTGGCGTGTGAGCCACTTCCAGCGAGAGCACCGGACCGAGCACCTCCAGTAGACTGGCCGGTTGGTCCGTTTCTCGGCACGATACTCGCAACTGAAGGCATTAAGTACATTCTGGGGTTATCCCAACAGGGGTCACCTCAGCTTCGTCAGTATACGTTTCCGCAGTTGTCGTTTTCTGCACGTCGACTAACGAAGAATGACGACTGTTCGGTGTGTCGACGTTCACAATGAACAAACAGTGAATACACGTTTGAAGCACCTCAACACAACGGTGCCTCAGCTGTGCCTCCCGGAATGATCAGTAAAAGGAGTGGGACGATTATTGTTGAGGTTCTTTTTCTTTTGCACTGGCACCAATACGAATAATCAACACACCGTCTTGGTGTTTGCGGCCAGCGAAGAAAATTGTTCCATTATTCGGAAATGACAAAGACGCGTTGAGAAGTGACGTCGGATTCTTGCCCTCGCGAAGCATCACTTGCAGTGCGATACGCTGGCGTTCGTACGCCCTCGGAGTCACCTGCATCTGTCGGTCACCAGGCAACGACACTTTGATGGATTCTCCCCAACGGGTGCGTTGACGGATCTCTTGGACTAACCGATAGGATGAATAGTGAAAGGTTTCGACAAGGACGGGTTGGAGATCTTTCAGCTTGGCATCAGAGGGTCTTGCTGAGTTGGTGGCGAGAACGGTTTCAATATGGAGTTCAACTTCCTCCGCTAGCGCGTGAAGTGCCCACAAAAAAGTGAGAGCAAAACAGAGATGCGTAAGTCGATGAGGAGTCATTGCGGATATTCGCTTGCACCGTCGCCGACCCAGATCACCGTGGAGTTGCTGGTACGATTAATGCGGATCGCGACAGTATCCGAAGCGAAAAAGGACTCGATTTGCGTTTCGTTCTCTCTGATCTGAGGAGTGACCGGTTGATCGAGAACAGAGACCATCGACGGCTTTTCCTCAGGGCGTGAGTTCACACGTGAGGCCGTGTCGCTTGAGCTAGGAGGCGGCGGACCTGATATTGGCTGCGTTTGTTGTGCCGAACGTTGCCAACTTTCACTGACGTATACTTGCCCCACTCCGAAAGATAGCAACAAGATGGCAACAGCCCATGCCGGCACTGGAAAGGCCCAGGTTGGTCGCCACGATTCATACCACAAACGTAGACCTGTGGCGCGAGCTGGCGGGACATCGGTCAGCTTCAGTTCGACAGCTTGCCAGAAATTTGCGAAGTCAACAGCTTCAACGTGGTCTTCTATCGTGTGAGTAAACAATTCTTGTTCACGTTCCAATAGCGAAAATGTCCGTGCGCAGGTGATACACGTGGCCATATGTGCGACCATCTCGCGGCGCAGCGGGTTCTGCAACTCATTGTCGTGAAGGAGCGGAATCAGGCGATCAGCGTGCGGGCACGTTGCCATAATAATGCGTGAAGTAAAGTTAAAATTGATGTTGGGGGTGAAAAGACCCGAGGGAAGAAACGGTAGAGCAGCGAGGGAAATGCGTGATCATAAGCAGTTGCTATACCGCATCACGCAAGCGCGATTGCAGTCGTTTGCGGGCGTAATGAAGGCGACTCATAACCGTACCACGAGAGCACTGCAAGATTTCACTGATCTCTTCATACGACAAGCCCTCGACTTCGCGCAAAAGTATGACTGCTTTGTGCGAAGGCGTCAACTCATCAATTGCAGTCCAGATACGATCTCGTAACTCCTTGTCCTTGACTTTCTCGTACGGATCTGCCGCAGCCTCTGCCGGCATCGTTTCAACAAGGTCCCCTTCTCCATCTTCAGATTCTTCACGTTCGAGAAGGGGCTGGCGACCTTTCTGGCGCTGTCGATCGATAGCAAGATTCACGACGATGCGATAGAGCCAGGTGTAGAAACTTGCTTCTTCCTTAAACTGCTTGATACTGGTAAAAACTTTCGCAAAGGCCTCTTGCGCAACTTCTAGCGCGTCTTCGCGATCATGCAGCATACCCAACGCAATCGCAACTGCCTTCCGTTGGTATCGCTCAACGAGTTCGCGAAATGCCTCCCGGTCATTTTCTTTACAACGCCGGACTAGTGCCCAATCACTTGCTTCCACCGATACCGCACATGTTAACAGACGTTGAAGGTACTCACATATTCAGCACTGGGAATTTTTTTCTCCCCCAGACTGTTTATCGTGTAAACGCACAGCAGGAAATGCCCAGGAAAGCTTGACAACGCCCTTAGTCCGCTTTATTTCCTGCATGGGGAAAATCATACAGTTTGTGTTCGCATACTAATCTGCTCTGAGGATTGCTCAGTGTTATGATCGAAGTCCAGCAGTTAACTAAACGCTACGGCGATCTCACCGCCGTGAATAATATCTCTTTCAGTGTTGCCTCTGGACAAATTCTCGGTTTTCTTGGACCCAATGGTTCAGGAAAAACGACGACGATGCGCATTATTACCGGCTTTATGCCAGCAACGAGTGGCACGGTAAAAGTCGCAGGGTTTGATATTTTCGATGAATCGTTCGAGGCACGTAAACGTATCGGTTATCTTCCGGAAAATCCTCCTCTGTATAACGATATGACGGTTAGTTCCTATCTTCGCTTTGTCGCGCGGCTCAAAGGCATGGCAAAGGGAGATATTACGGCGGCTCTTGATCGTGTGGTCAATCGTTGTGGTTTGACCCGTGTCGTTGATCGAGTCACTGGCCATCTCTCAAAAGGATATCGACAGCGTGTGGGACTCGCACAAGCGATTATTCACAACCCTCAAGTGTTAGTCCTGGATGAACCTACCGTTGGCCTTGATCCACGGCAAATCATTGAAATTCGCTCTCTGATCAAAGAGCTTGCGGGTGCGCATACGGTGGTGCTTTCCACACACATCCTCCCAGAAGTTGCACAGGTCTGTGAGAAAGTCGTCATCATCAGCTCTGGACGTGTGGTAATGGAAGATATGATGGAGAACCTCACCCAGGAGAGATCACTTGAGGACGTCTTCCTGCAAGCGATTTCACAAGATGAGCCGCACCGCAATGCTCAACATGAACCTGAGGCCGAGGTGACGGAATGAGAAATGTGTTCACTATCGTCGGCAAAGAGCTGCGCTCATATTTTGTTTCCCCCGTCGCCTATGTCGTTCTCACGGGTTTCCTCCTGCTCGGGGGATGGTTCTTCTTCAACTTGCTGTCACGGTTCAATCTGCTCTTAAGTTTGTATATGCAAATGCAAGGTGGCGAAGCAGCAAATCGTATGAATCTGAACGAATATGTTGTTGCTCCATTGATGCATAATTTAGCAATCGTCTTAGTGATCTTAGTGCCAATGATTACAATGCGGGCCTATGCAGAAGAAAAGAAAGGCGGCACCTACGAGCTGTTGTTAACTTCACCGGTGCGAACTGGCGAGATCGTGGTCGGAAAATTTCTCGCTTCATTTCTCTTCATCTGTATTATGATTGGCCTCACCGGGGTCTATCCGGCAATCCTGATGAAATTTGGTAACCCAGAGACCGGCGTAATTTTTTCCGGCTATTTAGGACTGATTCTTTTGGCAACCGTATTTGTTGCGGTCGGACTGTTCACGTCCTCACTCACTGAGAATCAAATTATTGCGGCAGTGAGTGGCTTAGTCGCAACCCTCTTGCTGTATATCATCGGCTGGCCGGCAGAAACTGCGGGCGATACTCTCGGCCCCCTCCTCCGCTATCTCTCTGTGACTGAACATTTTGCCGAGATGGTAAGAGGAATTATTAATACGCGATCACTCGTCTATTTTGTGAGTCTTATTGCGCTGGCGCTTTTTCTCACCCAGCGTTCGATTGAGTCTTTACGCTGGAGGTAACCCCAATGGCACGATTCGGATCATTCTATGGGGTCATTGGGCTCATTCTGCTGTTGTTTGCTGGGGTTGCGTACTTCATTACGCGCGCATTCTCCCCGTATGTGATTATCCATCTCGTGATGGGGCTTCTGGCACTGATTGCTTATTTTGCCTCGGCCCAGGGGTCAGTGAGGGGATTTCTCGGTGAGCGATCAACCAAGTATGGCGCTCAAGCTGTTCTATACTCATTAATTTTCTTCGGCGTCTTGATTTTGATCAATTATATCGCTGCCAAGAACCCGCGTCGCTTCGATATGACGAAGTCCGGTATCTTTAGCGTCGCACCGCAGACCCAAAGTGTGCTCCAGAAACTCGACAAACCACTGGAGGTCAACGCCTTCGTCGAGGCTGGTTCTGACCCAGCTCTTCGCGAGCTCTTAAGCAGTTATCGCTACATTTCCACTAACGTCAATTTCAAGCTGATCGATCCAGATAAGCAACCTGATCTAGCGGAGAAGTTTCAGGTTACCAACATTCCCGCGGTTCACCTGCAGTATGGGGATCGCACCAACGTCGTGACCAAACTTTCGGAAGAAGAGCTGACCAACGGCATTATCAAGATCACTCGTGCCGAGAAAAAGGTGATCTATTTCCTCTCTGGCCATGGTGAACCAGATATCTCCGACCTCCAAGAACCGCGCGGCTACGGCCAACTCAAAACTGCCCTCGATAACGAAAGTTATGAAGTGAAATCGCTGGTGTTGTCCACGGATACCGCAGTACCAGATGACGCCAATCTTTTGGTGGTCGCAGGGGCCGATCGTTCCTTACAAGAACATGAGGTGAAAGCGATCGATACCTATCTAAAAAAAGGCAAGCACGGTCTGTTTCTCCTGAGTCCTCGCGTCACCCCAGAGTTAACCTCCTACCTTGAACAGTGGGGCATAAAAGTCGGCAACGATGTCATCGTCGATGAGCAAATTCAGCTCATGAAAGGACGTACGTTTACCCTATCACCTTTTGTGACTTCTTACGGACAACATCCGATTACTGCGGAATTTGTTCGCCGCACTGCCATCACCACCTACGGAATGTCCCGCTCGGTCGAAGCTCACGCAGATGGCAAGCCAGGCATAACCCCGGTCAACTTAGCGCAGACCGGACCGAATGCTTGGGCGGAGACGGATTTAGACAATCTCTTTCAGAATCAGACGGTAAAACTCGAAGAGGCCGACCGCAAAGGTCCTATCTCACTTGCAGTGGCGACAACCGCCAACCTGAAAGACATAGGGGTTGAGCAAGAAGGAACAACTCGAATTGTTGCGTTCGGTAATGCTTTCTTTGCCAATAACCAATACCTTGGTCAGTATTTCAATCGTGACCTTCTCCTAAATGCTATTAACTGGCTCGTCGGCGAAGAAGGATTGGTGTCGATTCGTGCACGTACTATGCAAGCCTCCCGCGTGCAACTCACACAGGAGCAAGGAACATTGATTTTCTACCTCTCGGTGCTGATCTTACCTGAACTCTTGTTGATCCTCGGTCTTGCGGTGTGGTGGCGACGATCATCCTAAGCGTTTCTTTCGTTTTCTATGAATCTGCGCAATTCACTCATTATGCTGGCAGTCCTCCTGGCATTAGGAGGGCACGTTTATTTCGTTGAAGTTCCACACGAGAAAAAGACTGCCGAAGAAAAGAAGCTCCTGACCTTTGACAAGGAGGCAGTGACCGAACTCGCGTTGACGTATCCCGATCGTTTGCTCACCGTGAAGAAGAATGACGCCGGAAAGTGGCGCATTACTCAGCCGGTAGAAGCAGATGCTGACGAAACGACAGTCAAGAATCTTATTAACGCAGTCGCCGACGCTGAGGTAAAACGCACGCTTGATGAAATTCCCCCAGATCTGACCGTCTATGGATTAACGACACCGGTAGTGAAGGCGAAACTTACCCTTAAGGATGGCAAGAGTTTCCCACTTATCTCGTTTGGCAAAGACACGCCGGTTGGCTTCTCCACATATGCTCAGAAGGAGGGAGACGCCAAAGTCATGCTCGTGCCGCAAACATTGCGCATGGGATTTATCAAAGAAGTGAAAGACCTCCGTGACCGCACGATCCTGACGTTCAACGATGACGAGGTCAAAAAGCTGGAAATTCGCGGACCCGACCGTGAAATTGTCTTGAGTAAGGCCGATGCTGGCTGGAGTCTGGAAAAGCCTGCACAAGCGAAAGCTGATGACACAGAGGTAAAAACTTTCTTATCGAACTTGCGCTCACTCAATGCGCAAGATTTCCTTGAGGAGCCAGTGGTGGGTTTGTCCGAGTTCGGCTTAGAACCACCGCAGATGTCGATTACACTCACCCTCGGGGCAGATAGCGCCCAGAAAACAGTGTTGATTGGCAACGAAAAAGCTGGTGATAAAGGCGCGAAAAACCGTTATGTCAAACGCGCGGAACTCGATAAGCCGCTCTTTCTCGCTGGTGAATGGATCTGGCGTGATCTCAACAAGAACGTTGCTGATTTTCGCGATAAAACCGTCGCGCAATTCACTACCGAACAAGTGAAGCAAGTTGACGTCAAACGCAATGATGGTGAAAGCTTCACTCTCATTCGCGGAGCCGATAACAAATGGACGATCGATCGCACCCAAGAAGGCACGCTGAGAGAACCTTCACTCAGTCAATTTGTTGATGAGTTACGTCAGCTCCGGGGCTTCGAGATCGCTGCAGAGAGCCCGACGGATCTGAGTGTCTATGGACTAGATGCACCGTTTGTTACTGTTGCTGTTTCTGATGGTGAAGGAAAGAAACTGGCAGCCATTCTTGCTGGGCAAAAAGGAGAAGGAACCGAGCGAAAGACTTTTGCAATGGCCGAGGGCGGACAAACTGTCTTCGGACTTCGTGATTATGTCTTCGATCGCCTCAACAAAAAGCCCGCGGATTTTTGGGACAAGCCTGCGGAGAAGAAAGAGGGAACACCCTCATCACAGCCAGTCACACCCGCACCTGAAGCGAAGTAAGCTTCGATATGCTAAGCAGTTTCCTGGAAGCCGCTCCCTGTGGCTTGAGCGGTGGCTTTGCACGGTGGCGTACGTGGAGTACATGCACGGTATCTTAGACAATAGTGAACAGAATTCGATAGACGCCACTTCGCTTGCCATAAAGTAGTTGACGAATGTCCTCTGGAAAAAAAGCATTTTCTTGGGCAAATGCGCAGCGCTCTGGGAACATTGCCAATGAGGCAATGGCGCCACCAATTCCGTTGTACCATTGGGCTTGCCCGCTCTGCTGACTCTTGCGCGTTGCGAAGGTATGCCTCTTCCAAGTCGAGCTGTGCCTGGGCTTCGATGATGACCTGGTACGTCATGCTGAGCGTGGAATTTTATGCTTCTTGCGGATGCCCGCAAAAACCTCGCCAGCGGGTCGTCCTGCTCCACGCTTCATCGACTCCAGGCCTGCGCGAATGCCCGCAATGGCTTCAGCTTGATCAACCATGTCGAGAAGCCTCTGATAAGCCTTAGCATCCTGCACAACGAGTTCAGCTCTGCCGTTGACAGTAAGCACCTGCGGACGACCAGTCTTTCTCATCGTCCGCAGGTGAGTTTTAACATTACGCTGAAAATCTGTGAGGGAATAAATATCTTCGATCTGAATCATATACTCTCAACCATGAAATTCGGTGCTTATTGCATGATAAAGAAAATACTTTTATTTGCAAGGAGCGCGAGGAAACTTCGCGAAAAATAAGCAGCTCTGTAGCCTGGAAGAACGCAGTGAAATTTACGAATGCGATACTCCCTTTATTAGAGAGTTATTCACTTTACCCAGGTTGTCCATCTCTCCCGCTCCAAGGCCCTGAGCAGAAAGTATCAGTTTATGTTGCAAAAAACACAGACACCCCTGGGTTTGCATGTGTTCGAGTGGTGAACAAACTTAATGAAATTATCTATAATGGACCATTCTGGGGGGAATTGGAGCAGTGGAAAGAAGAAAACTGGCGGAGAAAAGGGCAATTTCTTAGGTACGAACCAGACCTGTTAGTCAACGTTCCGTCACTTCAGACATTGTTGAAGCCTAAGTACTGCACGCCGTAAATACTGAACAGGTTTGCAAAGTTGGAAGGGCTGACATATGACTCGTCTGACCCACATTTGTCCAATGGGGAGGACGAACAGAATGCCAGGCCCTCGGCCCAAGTATGCGATTACCCTGACAAGGGAGCAAGAGGCACGGCTGCAGCAGGTGAGTACCAGTTATATGGCCCCGTTTGCAGTAGTGCAGAGAGCCCAGATTGTGTTGTCTGCGTTCCGCCATCCTGAGTGGACCAATGCCACGCTTGCGCAACGCGTGGGCTGCAATCGGAGTACGGTCCGACGCTGGCGGCGGTGCTGCCGGAGACCGGGCGCTTACAGGATGCGCCCCGTGCGGGAACACGACGGAGATTTACCGCCTTGCAACGGACGCAGGTGGTGGCCTTGGCCTGTAGTGCACCGCGTCAATACGGCAAGCCGTGGCAGCGCTGGTCAGGGGAGAAGCTGGCGCGCGTGGCGATCGAACGACAGCTTGTGGAGCGGATCGCGCCGAGTACGATTCGCACGTGGTTGCGCCAGGATAAGATTAAGCCGTGGCGCTATCATCCGTGGCAACATTCCACTGATCCGCAGTTTGTCGAGAAGGCCGTGCCGGTGTTGGACCTCTACGAGCACGCTCCGCAATTGCAAGCAAGTGGAGAACTCACGGTCTGTGTGGACGAGAAAACCTCCATCCCGGCACGTCAACGGGTGACGCCGACCAAGACCGCGGCCCCTGGTGAAGTAGTACAGGTGGCTGATCGTTATAAGCGGATGGGGGCGGTCCAACTCTTTTGCACCTTGGCCGTGGCTAGTGGCCTCACGTTCGCGCAGACGCGTCTTACGAAGAAATTCGTCGACTTCAAAGCGTTCCTGACCGAGCTGTTTCAGAGCTCCCTCTGTGCTGGGATCAAAGTGCTACATTTCTCGACAATGGCCCGACCCATGCCCCCAAACAACTGGCTACGTGGCTGGCATCGCTAGGGTTGTCCTTTGAGGTTCGCGTCTATTGGTTACCCACCTGTGCCAGTTGGTTGGATCAAGTCGAAATCATCTTCAGCAAAGTCCAACGCGATGTCCTCACGCCCAGTGATTTCTCCAGTACCGTCATGTTGGAACGCACCTTACAAGCCTATTTCGCCGATCTCAATGAGCATCCCAAACCCATTGAATGGACCTACACCAAAACCAAACTCTTCGTAAAGTTTGGCCAGCCACCTCCAACTCAACTCGCTGCGTAATTCCTGCGCGCGGTACTTAGATGCTAGGTGACAATTATCTTCCACTAAATAGGCAGCTGGCGCCACCTGGTCGGTATCGAGTTTGTGTCTCATACTCAACTCAGAAACAGGAAAATCATAAAGTGTGCTCTGAAGAGTTTGTGCTTCCGTAAGAGATAAACTGCTCTCTCACATTTATTCTGATGGACGCCAAGCAAGGAAATGTGAGCACTCCAAGATCATTCTTGCTCTTACAGTTCTGCCTCTTGCTTATCTGTTTTATCCTGCTTTTTTTACAGGTCATGTATACTCATCCCTCCGAACGCACTCGGCGCTTCGTTCAGGAATGATCACCGCACGAGCAAAAGAGTCTCGACCTCAAGACACAACCCCCAAAGGCTTCGCAATATCCGCATCACTCCGTCGAAACGTTTCCCTTTGCTGCTCCACACTCTGCCGAGGAGATAGGGCAGCGGTCGATGGAGTTTCCTCATACGCCCCTGTGGAACTGTCTGCTTATCGACATCGGAGCAACAGTCACTGCGGACGGTTTTCTCGACCAGCAAATCTCAACGTCTGCCATTCTTTCTTTCTCTCAAGGTAGTACTTCCGGTCAGGAAGCGTTTCGCTGGATTTCACACTCAGTGCATTCTATCAACACACCTGAAGAGCGAATTCTCCAAATTAGATATCTCACTGGGCACAGTAAAGATGTTGTACTGACGACCTTCTTTCCGCGACCTAGCCTACCACCACTACGCTCTTCGCTCGCAAGAGGTGAACGCTTACCATGGGGCATCGGTACGATCGACGATGTCGTAGGACGTAACGCTGGCGACTTTGCCTGGCGCATTCTGGGAAGTGATATTCTGGAGCGAACGATTCGCTTTCCCGCAACTCAGAAACAGATGGTCTTGCCGGATGCTGAAGGAAGACCAGTCTCGATCCCAACACAGACAGTGAAGATGATGGGCAAGAAGTATCCGGGCTATACAGTTACCGGTGCCGTGCCGTGTTATGTCGTCGAAGCTGCCCCACGTACTGAAGCTTTACCCAATTACTACCTCAGCAAGCTAGTCTACTGGCTTGACCAGCGCTTTTTCTTTCCGTTGCGAATTGAGCAGGATGATCGCGCTGGCAAGCTCATGCTGGTCGCCGTGCGCACTGCTTCCCTTGCCAATCCTACATTAAAAGAGCGCGGTTACGCTGGCTTCCTCGAACTATCGTGGGATCTACAGCGAGACATGATGACATCGAGTATCCATACCGTCATTCCGAAGGAGTGGTCAAAGGAAGAACGACAACTTTTTTTTTCATCCAG
Source organism: Deltaproteobacteria bacterium (assembly GCA_016874775.1). Lineage (NCBI taxonomy): Bacteria > Pseudomonadati > Myxococcota > Myxococcia > Deltaproteobacteria bacterium. Next base: position 15,145 of record VGTJ01000029.1, on the reverse strand, counting down.
AGTCCGTGCAGTGGAAATGGCCGTTGCCTGCATTGGCGCAGTTCCCACAAATGCGTAGCGCGAAAGAATTCTACCTTCGACCAGGCTTGTATCTCGACAAATTTCCGCGCGAGCGCAAGATTGAACTGACCCCTGAACTTGCCCAACAGGTTGCGGCGCAAGAGCGTGAAGGACATTTGGTGTTTGGGTAGGAGATGAAACGTAAGTGATGATGTGGTTTATTTTGCCTGTTTCTTCTGTTGTCGCTTCATTGGCGCTGGACGAGAACGATCGTTCGTTTCTGGTAGCGCGGATTGGCTCAACAAATAGAACTCATGCAGTTTCGCCTGTAGCAGCTTTTTATCAGGCAACTGGGTTTGGTACTCGGCAATCAGGGTTGGCGAAAGAGACCGGCTGAGAGCGTATTCCACGACCTCGTTGTCCTTGGTGGCGCACAGCAACACGCCGATCGATGGACGTTCATGCGGTTTGCGCACGTCTCGATCCAAAGCTTCAAGATAGAATTCCAATTGGCCAAGGTAGGCTGGCTGGAATTCTTTGGTCTTTAATTCAACAGCGACGAGACACTGTAACTCTCGGTGATAGAAAAGCAAGTCGAGGCGGAAGTCCTTTCCGCCAACTTGTACTGGGTACTCCGAACCGAGAAAGCCAAAGTCGCGCCCTAATTCAGTAATGAACCGTCCGAGATTTTGCAGAAGTTTCCTATGGAGATCGTCCTCAGAGTGATCGTCCGACAGACCCAGGAACTCAAAGAGGTAGGCGTCCTTGAAGACCTCGGTGACCGTGGGCTGTATTTCTCTCAACACGGTTGAGAGTTTTGGGGGATTAAGAATGGCGCGTTCAAATAGGGCTCCGTCAATTTGTCGGGCAACTTCTCGTACCTGCCAGCGGTTTCGTGTTGCCATACGTAAGTAAAATTCCCGTTCTTCGGGCCGTTTCGTCTTGGTCAAAATATGGAGATTCGACGACCACGGCAGTTCTCTTACCAGTGGCGAGAGTTTTGGCTCGTCGCGATAGGTTTCATAAAATTGGCGCATTCGCCACAGGTTCTGCCGAGAGAAACTGCGAATGCCAGGTTGTCGTTTCTGAATGTAGGACGCTAAAGCCGCGACCGTGCCCTTGCCCCAGCCATCTTCAGCAATTCGATGACTTACGTACGCGCCCACCTGCCAATACAGATCAATCAGCTCAGTGTTGACGACGTAAAACGCTCGTTGTCGCGCTTGCTGAATAAGGTCAACAACTTCAGCGAATGAGCTTTCAAGGGAGGTTGATGTCACCTTCCGTCGGGAAGAGTTTTGTTGTTTTTTCACGGCGGAGTATTGCCAATGCAAACGCCAGGCCTCTTGCGAAAACCTGGCGTTAAAGTCACTTGTGGTGATTTTGAGTCACCCAAGGAACCGCGTCACTGCATTTACGAATGCTTCCGGTTGCTCGTACGGCACCATGTGACCGGCTTGGTCGATGAGCGTAATCTCTGCTTGCGGGATGAGCTTCTTGAATTGATCAGCGTAAACCGGTGGGATCAGTTTGTCGCTCTTGCCCCAGATCACGAGTGTAGGAGCGGTGAGCCGGTACAAACGTTTTGATAACCGTCGGTTAGGAATCGGGAACAAAATCTTCCCCGCCATGCTCATGCGTTTGGAGTTGCCAATATAGAACTCTTTCAACGCTTCAGGGTTTTTGAGATCAAGCCCAGCGGTAAGCAGCGCTTCGCCTTGCGCACGATCGTGAAACAAGTACTGTGCATATTCATGTGGCAAGAATGAGAAGATGTCTGGAATCGGACTCTTTTCGATCCATAATCCTGCCGAACAAATCAGCACCAATTTCGCGACATCGTTAGGCGCGATGCTGGCCATCTCAGCAGCGATCATCCCACCCATCGAATGCCCCATTAGACAAGGCTTATTCAATCCGAGGGCTGAGACCACATCCCAGCCGTGTAGGGTAAAGTCCAGCATGTCCTCTAGCATTTCGTCGCCAGTGGATTCACCATAGGCTGGGAACTCTGGCGCGAAGACATGGTAACGAGTCGCGAGTCGATCGAGAAACGGGTTCTCAGGAAAGAGTCCTCCCGCTCCATGCATGAACACGAGAGGAACTCCACTTCCGGCTTCCAATACGAGGACTTTGGCTCCACGTTTGGTCTCAATTTTGTGGATCTTCATAGCGGAAGCCTCCCGTCCCGACGGGCTTGCTCTACCGTTGTCTCCGGTTGCAGACGTTCCTCCATTGGCTTGCACCACCAGCGGTTATCATCCTTCCATTCTGGCCACATGTTACGGAGATGCGGCATGACTTTTTCAGCGAAGAGTTTCGTCGAGTAGCGAGTCTTCCAGTCAGGCATATTGCCGACATGCATGAGGCAGAAAATGTGACCGACATGGAGCCCTTTGATCAACTCTTCCATCTGCTGACGAACCGTCGCTGGACTTCCGGCAATCACGTAGCGACCATCGATGAGTTCTTTCCAAGAGAGGGAAGGGAACATATTCTGCATATCTTCGCTCAGCGCATTCAGGACATCCGCTTGAAGTGTTTTGATCGTGCGATAGCCGGGTGCATCGGCAAAGCCACCGTAGATGTGCAAGCAACGATTATAGAAATAGTTCACGTGCTCAGCGTAGAGCTTTTCAGCTTCTTGATCCGTCTCAGCCACACAAATTGTTTGGGCGAAGGCGCCGCGATAGGGGGACTCATCTTTGCCACGCTTGGCGACTTGGTCCCAATAGCCATCGAGCAACTTCTTGCCGCGGAGATAGCCGGTGAAAGACAGATACGAGTAGTTGTAATCGTGGTCGAGACAAAAATCCCACGTTTCAATCGAGCCCCCGCCAGGAATGTAAATCGGCGGATGCGGCTTTTGAATCGGCTTGGGCCACAGGTTCACATGACGTAACTGATTGTATTTACCGTCAAAGGCAAACGGCTCTTCTTCTGCCCACGCGCGCATGACCAGTTCATGGGCTTCGGCGTATTTATCGCGAGTCAGTGCAGGAATCTGGCCGTAGCAATAGTTGGTATCCATCGAGGTGCCAACCGGGAACCCAGCAAGCAAACGTCCGCCAGACATCACATCCAGCATAGCGAATTCTTCAGCGACACGAATCGGCGGATTATAGAGCGCAAGCGAGTTACCAATCACGGCAATAGCGGCTTTTGACGTACGCCGTGACAACCCAGCTGCGATAATATTGGGAGAAGGCATGAGTCCATAGCCGTTTTGATGATGCTCGTTACACCCGATGCCATCGAACCCGACTTGCTCGGCATATTCAAGTTGATCCATGTACTGGTGATAAACGAAATGGCCTTTCTGCGGATCATACAACTTGTTAGGAATATCGACCCACACTGAATGATGCTTCTCGCGAAAATCATCCGGTAGATATGGCCACGGCATCAGATTAAACCATGTGAACTTCATGCACGCCTCCTTGGTGAGCATTCATCAGCGTTCGGACCTGCTGAATCTAGCAATATGCCGTTTCCCCGGCAATTCCCAGAAATCGGAGATGTTCTCTCCCCAGGTTCTTGTCAGAAACGAGTCACTAGAAAAGGCCGCTGTCGCTAGCGTTTAGGGGTAAGCAGTTGGGTCTTGAGCGCACTATCCAGCGGTTTCGAGCCTAACCAGATCGCAAAATAGGCCGAGCCGAAGTCAGCGCCTTCAATGATACCTTTGGATTTGCCGTTGAGTGCTAACTCAGTCCCAATTCCAGGCAGATAGGTAAGCGAATGCCGGTCTCCGGGTTTTACGTTTTCGTACAACGTGTTCAAGCGATCTAGTCGAGAGCGGAACAAGTTGAGCTGTGCAGCAGGGAAATTATCACTAAGAATCTTTTCAGCGGCTTTGCCAAAATCTGCGCTGGCAATCGACCAAAAATATTCGAGTTCAAGGCGTTTCGGGACATCGTTTAGCACTTCTTCCGGACGGACTCCCTCTCCTAGGTAGAGCGCAGAAACATAGCCCTTGAAGATGACGCGGTAGCGCAGGAGACCAACGTTGTTCAACACGAGTGTTGTCGTGCCGGCCTGGTAGCGGTCGGCGAACGTCACACCTTCGATAGTGGCAGCGTCTCCACGCCTATTCAGAGCAACCACAAAGATGAAGGCAATCAAGGCGATCACACGTATTGTTCTACACATATTGTGAAGACTCCATCGTTTCCAGTCCTTACTTTGCTAACCATACCAGAATCGGCATGGCGATACCCCAGACAATGGCCATCACAACAAAACTCAGCGTAAGATCTGGACTCAGTACTAATGCACCAAGCTTTGCACCGGAGTAATAGCTCAATGGTCCACCAACGGCACCAAGAACCGCAGCTAATGTGTATTTCCCCGACAACCAACGTAGAGACGTGTGTAGGGTTGTGGCAAAAGCAATCCAGAGAACAACCATCCAGAGCGGACTAACCCACCTTCCTGGGGTCACATTCGCGAATGCGAAAACTCCGAGAAAAGCTTGGAGACTATCGAGCACGAGCCCAAGCGCTCCAGCAGTGATCAGCAAGCGGAATTCCTGCACAGGTGAATATCCCGCCAACAGATAGAAGTGCAAACCGAGAAGGACCAAGACCGCCAGTGGCCCAAGGAAGAGATATTGATGAGCCGCACCGAGGACGCAAGCAAACCAGGCAAGGTAGAACGTAATAATATTGACCAGAATCAGATTCATATAGAAGGCAAGGGAGGAAGAATCGGTTCTCGACGACAAAGAGGCTTGGCGAGTAACATCTGCACGTCACCGATCACTCGTTCATGAAATCCTCCTTCACAGTAGCAGAAATACAGTTCCCACATGCGAATGAACTCTTCCGGATACCCTAACGTTCGCACCCGACTGATATTCGCAAAGAAGCGCTCACGCCACTGCCGTAACGTCTTAGCATAATGTGACGTAAGATCTTCCATATGGAACAGTCGCATATCAGTGGCCCGGGCAAGAGACTGATTGATTGCTGAGATGGAGGGAATACAACTGCCAGGAAAAATATAACGCTGAATGAAATCAACCGAGTGTTTCGCTTGTTCGTAAAATTGGTCAGCAATGATGATCGCTTGGAGTAACATCATTCCATTGGGTTTGAGGAGATCACTACAACATTTGAAGTATGTGTCATAGAACGCGTGACCTACAGCTTCGATCATCTCAATCGAGACGAGCTTATCGTATTGTCCCTTGAGGTCACGGTAATCTTGGCACAGAATGGTCACCCGGTCATTGAGTCCCGCGTCGGCAATGCGGTGTCGCGTGAATACATATTGTTCCTGAGAGACTGTCGTTGTCGTCACCCGACAACCGTACTGTTGGGCCGCATGCAACGCGAAGGCTCCCCAGCCGCTGCCAATTTCAAGTAAATGATCGCTGGGAGATAATTGCAACTTACGACATATCCGATCGATCTTAGCGATAGAAGCATCACGAAGCGTGCGGTTACCGTTCTCGAAAATGCCGCACGAATATGTCATGGTTTCATCAAGAAAGAGTGCGAAGAACTCATTGCCGAGATCGTAGTGCGCAGCAATGTTGTGACGACTGCCCTCTTTGCTATTCCGACGAAAAAAATGAAAGAGTTTACGTAGTGGAACCGTCAGGCGGGCAAAGCCAGTTTCCATACTGTCGAGGACAGTTCGGTTACGGGCAATAATTCGCACCAGAGATGTCAGATCGTCACACGACCAGAATCCACTCATGTAGGCTTCACTGGTGCCAATACTGCCACCAAAGGCGGTATCGAGGTAGAAGCGTGGATCAAAGACCTGAATCGTTACAGCCAGTGAACACACCTCCGTCTGAGCACCGAAAGTGAAACGGTTGCCATTTTCGCTGATGGTGATCTCTCCATGTTGGAGATCTTGCAACCGCATCAGTACCGCTTGCCGAGCGAGCCGAATCAGGAGAGTCGACTGTGGAATATGCGAGAACCATTCCGCTGTCGGAACGATGGAATCTTTCATGGCCGTTGACCTTCGGGAGTAAGATCTCTTTTGTTGGGGTGGTCATACACTGGAGCTTTTTTCCACCACAATCGTAGTGCCTGCCAATAAATTGCGGCGATGACTTTGCCTGTCATGAAAGGGTATCGAGCCAGAGCAACAGCGAGTGTTGCACCAGTGATTTCTTGACGTCGCAAAACCATCGTTGCGTCGAAGACCTTGCCGTTGGCATTACGATTCTCCATGTGAATCGTTAGCTGACGGTCGGGTTCACAGAATCGCCAGTCGTAATCGTTGTCCATATCGATGAACGGCGACACATGAAAAGTCTTACCAAAACGATAGCGCTTTTTATTGCCTGTCGCCTCGTTTAGTTCTTCTCCCAACACATAGCAGTACCGTTCATTCCACGGTGTATTCGTGATCTCAGCGACAATCGTCTCGACGTAACGTCCAGCGGTGTCGTAGCAAAAGTAGAAGCTCACCGGATTGAAGCAATAGCCAAAGTACCGCAAATGCGTCAGCAAACGGATCGGCCCTTGTGGGCGAGCACCGAGGCGTCGCTCAACGAGGGTGCGAACACTGTCAGCCAATGAGCTATGAGGATCACCAAAATGGTCTACGCGACGGAACTGCGCCAAAGCAAAATGACTACTTGACCACAGCCATCTTCCGTTGAACAGCGTCGGTAACTCTTCGAGGTCTACGTACAGCATAAACAATGAGTACGAGAAGGCATGCGGAATCGGATGGAAACGACGATGCCGTACTGAACCACGGTAGATGCAACTATACATGGCTACAAACTCTTGCCGAAATATTGGCAGACCGCCAAAGCACTGTTAACCCCATCCTCGTGGAACCCATAGCCCCAATACGCTCCACAGAAATACGTACGATTGATCCCGTTGATTTCCGCGTGTCGCTTTTGTGCTACGACACTGGCTTCCGTATAAACCGGGTGATGGTACGTCATTGTCTGAAGAATTGTGGATGGGTCGATCGCAGCGGTGCGATTCAGCGTGACGCAAAACGTTTGCGGAGCAGGCAATGTCTGGAGCATATTCATGTTGTAAGTTATTGCGACTTGCGGCTGGTCACCACCTAGTCGATGATAATTCCAGCTTGCCCACGCCCGACGTGTCCGAGGAAGCACCGACTCATCAGTATGCAAGACCGTTTCGTTAGCTTGATAGGGAAAAGCGCGCAAAATTTCTTGCTCTATGGCACTCGGATCAGTCAACATTGTTAAGGCCTGGTCGCTATGAGCAGCAATCACGACCTGATCAAAACGCTCGACCTCTTGTCCTGCAGATTTAACCGAGACGTGAGTTGGGTGACGTGTGACCTGCTGGATTGGACAGCGAAGCCGAATGCGATTGCGGAACGGTTGGGTGAGTCGTTTCACGTATTCTTGCGAACCTCCGGTGACCACCCGCCATTGGGGACGTTCATTGACGCTCAGCATACCGTGGTTATGAAAAAATTGGATGAGGAACCGCGCTGGCATGTCGGATGTTTGACGTGGGTCAGCTGACCAAATCGAAGCACTCATCGGAATCAGATAATAATCAGTGAATTCTTGCGAATAACGATTTGTTGCCAGATACGAACCAAGGGTAATATTCTTTGCACTGTCGCGAAGCAGCACTGGCGCTTCACGATTGAAGCGCAGAATATCGCGTAACATACGATAGAAAGACGGACGCAAAAAGTTCACTCGCTGCGCAAACAGGGTATTGAGCGAGGTGCCATTGTATTCGAGCCCGGTGCGTTCACACTTGACACTAAAGCTCATGTTACTTGGCTGTGAAGGGGTGCCGATACGCGCCAAAAGTTTAAGAAAATTCGGATAGGTCCAATCGTTGAAAACGATAAAACCAGTGTCGACGGCGTAGGTGCCGTGTGCAGTTGCTACAGGAACGGTATGGGTATGGCCGCCGACATAGTTGTTCGCTTCAAAGATAGTGAGGTCATGCTCTGCGTGAAGAAGGTGCGCGACCGTCAAGCCAGCAATGCCAGTCCCGATGATTGCGATCTTCATGGCTATGCTGCAAGAGCGGTATTCGACCGGCGGGCCTCACGAACACGAGGAGGAACAGGTTTAAGGTTCCAGATCAAACCGGTCCAAGAAAGAAGGACGAGAAGATAGTACGTAAAATCAAATTCCCACCAGTAGAACCCTTGCCGTGTCGAAGCAGGGTAATGATGATGATTATTATGCCATCCCTCACCAAGGGTGATAAGTGCGAGCAAGAAACTGTTTTTGCTATCGTCTTGCGTATCGTAACGCTGGCCTCCGATCTGGTGCGCTAATGAGTTAATCGTGTAGGTGCCGTGGTACAAGAAAACCGTAGAAATAAAAAACGCCCACACCAACATTTGCAGCCCACTCGTTCCGAGATGAGGGAAGAAGCTTGCCAACACAGCGCCAAAGCCATAGATCCCAACAGCAAACAGGATTGGGATTACGTTATCAAAGCGATCGAGAAAACACAGTTCAGGAAATTTTGTCAGATCACGAACGAAGCCCAATTTCGTAGGAAAATTGGCGCGGGCCATAAACCACCCCATGTGACTCCAGAGAAAACCGTGATGTCGTGGAGAATGAGCATCGGCTGGTTGATCAGAGTATCGATGATGATGCCGGTGGTGTGCGGCCCACCACAGCGGACCACGTTGGACGGCGGTAGCACCTAAGACAGCGAAGATAAATTGTCCCCACCGTGACGTCTTGAATGTACGGTGAGAAAAATACCGATGATAGAAACCAGTAATGGCGAACATTCGGACAACGTACAAGAGAAAAGCAGCTACAATAGCAACGAAACTCCAGCCAACCCAGAAAACCCCAAGACAGGCCACATGCATCGCAAAAAACGGAATGATACGAATCCAATCAACCCGGAGTGGTTCTGCTCGGTTCAGCTCTTCGGTATCGTCCCAAGAGTCGAACCAGCGGACGAAGGTACGGAGGAAAAGACTCAAGCGAGAATCTCGACTAGTGTTGTGCGGTGGTTGTGAGTGAAGTCCCATGGCAATACGAGATAAAACTGCTGGCGTACATATCCTGTGAGTTTCCTACGAGCAAGAGCGGAGGGCAAAGTGTGCAATGATTTTTCCAAAAACAAGAGAGGGAGAAAGTGAACATTATCGATCTCGCTGAACGAGGAAAGGTTCCGGACATCGTGTTGCGCTGGGGCATACGACGCCTCCTAGCGCTACGGTTGTACGAAGAGCAGTCGCTCCACGAAGAAACCCCGCGAGCGGAATTTGACGAATTTCTCGCAACATCACGGAACAGCCCCATTGCGCTCCATCCCGACAAAGCAAACGAACAACATTATGAGGTTCCAGCAGAATTTTTCCTCCAGGTGTTGGGAAAACGGTTGAAGTACAGCAGTTGTTACTGGCCACCGAGTGTGACAACGCTCGACGCCGCCGAGGAAGCGATGCTGGCACTCACATGCGAACGAGCCCAAATACAAGATAGCATGGAAATACTTGAGTTGGGGTGTGGTTGGGGATCCTTGTCTTTCTGGATGGCTGAGCGGTATCCACACTGTCACATTCTCACCGTATCAAATTCTCGCCCTCAACGAGAATTTCTCATGGCTGAGTGTGCACGGCGTGGCATCCAGAATATCCAAGTCATGACTGCGGATATGAATGATTTTACGACTACTCACGAGTTTGATCGGGTTGTTTCGATAGAGATGTTCGAACACATGCGTAATCATGAAAAGCTCTTGGCTCGGATTCAATCCTGGCTGAAGCCACAGGGAAAACTCTTCGTTCACATTTTCTGTCATCGAGAATTTACTTATCCATTCACTACGACGGGAGCAACAAACTGGATGGGACGATATTTCTTCACCGGTGGGCTCATGCCGTCTGATGATTTATTGTTTCATTTTCAACGTAACCTTGTGATTGAGGAACACTGGCGCGTCAACGGGCAGCACTATGCACGTACAGCCGAAGCGTGGTTGAAAAACCTAGATAAAAAACGTGCGACGCTCCTACCGATTCTCAAGGACGTATATGGGGTCGAGGAAATGGAGCATTGGTTTGGACGATGGCGGTTGTTCTTTCTCGCTTGTGCAGAACTCTTTGCATATCGCCGTGGGCACGAATGGTGGGTTTCTCACTATTTGTTCCAGCAACGTGGACAGTGAAGGAGAAAAGAAAACAGACAT
>VGTJ01000028.1 GCA_016874775.1 Deltaproteobacteria bacterium | reverse complement strand
TCCTTTTCGCAGCGTGCCCGGTACTCCCACCATCGGTAGCATGGCGTATCCATCCTCTTCCTCTATATCTGCGCGCCTCTTGACCGCAGTCCACGCTCGCTTACCACCCTACCCTTCCAAGTCGTGTACCTCACCGCGACGCTCCTTGACCCGCAGGGGAATCCATTTCGCAATCAACGAGTGACGTTTGAGGCGGAATTTCCCGACGCTATTTTCATTCCCCCGAACCCGACGGAAAATGATCCACTTGCTTGTCTTGGTCAATCAGGAACCGGCAACAGTACACGTTGTACTAATCGTGGTGCTGAATTACCGACGACAATGGCTTGGCGGAAGTCACGCTATTCGCTATCGTTGGGCCCCCAAATGCTCCGAGGAATCCAGATCGTTTGATGCGCATTATTGCCGAAGCACCAAATTCGCTTGATGTCGCTTCGTCAATATCGGTCCCGTTTACCGCGGTCGGATTTCTCATCGGTGGAGACCTTTCGATTACTCCACCAAAAGTCGTGCTCGTAAACCCATTAGTACAACCAGGAATAGATGGCCCTTCCGTAACATTTACGATCCAAGGTGGGCGTCCTCCGTATAGCTGGAACAATGAGAATAAAGACCTTGGCAGGCTTAGCCCAACAACCCCGCCAACAGATTTGGGTCAACGCTTTGTGTACACCATCACTGGATCATTCCCTACTCCCACAGCGGAAGCACTGACCGACACGATCACTGTGACTGACGCAGCAGGAAAAACACAAACGACGACGGTTACCGTTATATTTGCTGATTGCGAACTCAAAGCAGACGAGAAAACCATAAAGCTCACTGGGCCCGTGGGAGGCGAGACCTTCTCAATTCGAGTGTCTGATGGTGTGCCACCATTTACCGTCACTGAAGATTTCCCTGGCACTCTTGCTGCCGGATCTCCACAAACACAATGTAACAGTTCACAAAAAGATTGCTCTCTCCTCTTCACGCTTGCAACTCCAGCTCGGGAAGTCGCCCCAGATACGATCATCATTCGCGACTCTCGCGGGTGCATTGCCAACATCGCACTGACCACCGAACTCTGTGGGAATGGGCGGCTCGACGCCGGAGATGAAGAGTGCGATGGCGGAGACTTCCCTGGATCGTTCAATTCATGCTCAGCTCTCGGCAAAACGGGAGTTCTGCGCTGCAAATCAGAATGTACAATCGACGATAGCAAGTGTCAGGACCCACCTACTCCTTAAAAACCCTTGCGAGGGGGCACGGCAGGCTGCGCCTCCTCGTCAGTTCTCCCCCCTCTCGTTGACGCCATACTCATGGGTTTGTAGTGTGCTGAGGTGGCGTCACGATATACTCCAACCGATAAACAAAATAATCGACGATCTTGGCAAGTAAACTCTCGCAAACCAAGTCCATTTTTACGGAAAGATGGTGATGAGAAGAGAGCAGACCGTTATGCCCGTCCACAGCGAGAAATACCTCCCTCTCGACCGCGAGGTGAAGAGCGCTCTCAGACATATTCAAGAAACCGTGAAAGTGCCCCTGTTCAACGTCCACCATGTCCACATTATCCTGCATGCTTTAGCTGTCCTTTCGTTCGGTTCCCCTACCTGCAACAGCTTGAGAAGAAATGCGAGATTGTTTCGCAGGCTATTAAGAGCTACCCCTCCCTTTCCTCTCTTTTAGTCCCTTCTCTCATTGCCTCCCCCCATCAGTTTGGTTATCGCATGCGCGCCAAATTGGCAGTGCGGCGAGTAAACGGGAAAATCGTTATCGGACTCTATCGGCCAGAGACACATGATGTGGTCGACACCTCTGCCTGCGCAGTTCATCCAGAGCCAGTCAATGAAGTCATACAATTTGTGCGTGAAGCGATGGAGCGCCTCGATATTGCTCCGTACGATGAGGTCCAAGACCGAGGACAACTGCGATATCTCGATATTCGTTACAGCTTGTGGCAAAAACAAATGGTGCTGACGCTCGTCACTCGCCATATGCATTTCCCGCAAGCACGAGATCTCGTTTTCCACCTTGAGCGCAAATTTCCTTTTATCAGTGGTATTGTTCAAAATATCCACGACAAACCTGGGAATGTCATTTGGGGAGATCGCTTCCATCCTCTTCGTGGCCGAGACACGCTGCTCGAAAGAATTGGGCCATTTCGTATCATCGTTCCTGTCTACGCTTTCTCACAAGTGAATCCTCCTGTTGCACGCCGCATCTACGAAACTGCATTAGAGTGGGCAAATATAACGAGTCAGGAAATCGTTCTCGATCTGTACTGCGGGATTGGCCCGATTTCTCTTTATCTTGCATCGAAAGCACAGTTGGTGATCGGCATCGACGACAATGAAGGAGCAGTGAATACCGCCAAACAGAACGCTCGTCGTAATGGGTACCACAACTGTCGCTTCTTCGCTGGGGATGCTGCGACTAAACTCCGCGAGATCACCACCTCGCTACCACAGATTGCTGTTGCCGTGATCAATCCTCCTCGAAAGGGATTGAGTCCGGAAGCGTTCAGTGCGCTGCTGGATGCCAACATTGGACGAATGATTTACATCTCGTGTGAGCCAACAACACTGGCGCGAGATCTCGACTGTTTTACTCAAGAGGGATACGTAGTGAAGAAAGTCCAGCCGTTTGACATGTTTCCACAAACCGACCAGGTTGAAACCGTTGCCCTTCTTGAACGCACCAGTAATCTCCATTCATCTCAGATAGCGCGAGAAGAAACGGCCCCATCGTAAGCGGAGTTGAGCGGCATTCATGAAAACGACCCAACTTTGGACTTTCCCCTTACCTCCACACTGGCTTCATGCAGAAGGGTGGGATCGATTTCCTGCACTCGTTCATGGTTTCTCTACGCATATCGAAAACCGCGACCAGCTCTCCATCGACCTTAACGCCTGCGGCTGGGATTTTCGCACGCTCAAGCAAGTCCACGGGGATGAAATTCTCTTCGTTACTGCTGGCTCAACGAAGGACGTAACAGAAGCAGATGGATTCATCACACAAGCAGAGGGCGTATTATTGGGAATCGCAACCGCAGACTGCGTACCGGTCCTTCTGGTGGCTCCACAACAACGAGTCGTTGCAGCATTGCATGCTGGTTGGCGAGGAACGCTGAAAGGCATTACTGCCCGTGCGTTGGAACTGCTTTCTTCTTCATGGCATGTCGAGCCCACCGAGGTGTGGCTCGCCTGTGGTCCTGCTATTGGGCCCTGTTGTTACGAAGTCAGTCGGGACGTGGGAGAATCGCTCTATGAGCGATGGGGAGCAGGGACTCCGGCAACTTGGCAACCCAAAGGAGAAAAAGGCATGCTTGATCTTCGCTTACTTAACCTTTTGCAGGGCGAACAGTCTGGGGTTCCTCGCAATCAGATGCAGATGGTAGGACCGTGTACTTTCTGTGATGTCTCTCGATTTGCGTCCTATCGCCGTCAAGGAGCACAGGCTGCTCGCCAATTCAGTGTTATTGGCTGGCAACAGGTGATGAATAACTCACGATAGTCACTGAGGACATTCCCCGTGCATGTTGCTGTCATTGGCGCAGGAGGCTGGGGAACTGCGCTCGCTGCATTGCTCGCCTCTATCGGGCACCACGCCTGTGTATGGGTTAGACGACCTGCTCTCTTTGAAGAACTACAAGTGACACGAGAGAATCACCGGTATCTTCCTGGGGTGACTCTTCCCGCAAGTTTGGCATATGCGAATTCTCTGGCAGAAGCTGTCAGGGGAGCTACGCTGATTGTTCTCTCCATACCGTCGCACGCTATACGGGCAATAGTCCGTCAACTTTCCCCTGTTCTTTCTGGGACACCACTCGTTGTTAGTACGACCAAAGGTATAGAAGAAGAAACGCTCAAAACTGCCACCAGTATCCTTCAGGATGAACTGCCCTCTGTTTTGCACCCTTGTCTTGCAGTGCTATCTGGTCCGAGCTTTGCCGCAGATGTTGCGCGAGGACTGCCGACAGCCGTCACTGTCGCTGCAGAACAAGAGAAAATAGCTACTACAGTTCAGCAAGTATTCTCATCACCCAAGTTTCGCGTTTACACCACCACCGATGTTGTCGGCGTAGAAGTCGGTGGCGCAGTAAAGAATGTCATAGCCATCGCCGCTGGCGTCAGTGACGGCTTAGGGTATGGTCACAGTGCGCGTGCGGCACTCATCACACGAGGATTGGCCGAGATTACTCGCCTTGCGGTACGCATGGGAGCTACCCCACAAACCTTATCTGGTCTTGCTGGTATGGGAGACCTTGTCTTAACCTGCACCAGCACCCTCAGTCGTAATTATACGATAGGCCTCCGTTTTGGGCGAGGCGAACAGATCAGTGATATTCTCGCTGGAATGACGACAGTTGCTGAAGGCGTACGCACTTGTCGCTCAGTTTTTTCTCTCGCTCAGCGCCTCGGCGTCGAAATGCCAATTGTTGAACAGGTCTGCGCTCTTTTGTACGGCAACAAACCAGCACAGCAGGTCGTCACCGACCTGCTGACTCGTGAAACCAAACCGGAATTTTCTTAAGCGCGAAACGATCAAAGACCGAAGGACCCAGGGGGGAAAATTGACAGACCTGCTTCAGTATGGTCAGATGCGGGCTCTTTTTCCATAAGAATAAGTCAAGAAATCGGTACGGATGAACCGCAATGAAAAGAACTTATCAACCAAGCAACCTTCGTCGCAAACGCACTCACGGGTTTCTCACCAGAATGAGCACGACCGCTGGCCGCGCAGTACTCAAAAGACGGCGCGACAAGGGCCGCAAGCGCTTAACCGTCACAGTCGCACCCAAACCAGCACATCGCTAAATCCCTCGGACCATTCATTCCCAAAATCTGTTCGGCTGCTTGAACGACGGGAGTTCCTTTTTCTTCAGCAGAAAGGAAAAAAACGACACAGTCCGCATTTTTTGGTGGCAACTGTCCCAGCCCGAGGACAACATTCCCGCTTCGGTATTACCACATCCCGCCGGTTTGGGAATGCCGTCGTTCGTAATCGTATGAAACGGCTATTGCGCGAGTTCTTTCGTACTCATCAGATGCTCATCTCTCCAGCGTGTGATATTGTGGTGATTCCGAGGTCTGGGGCAGATCAACTCACTCTTGCCGAGATCTGTGACGAGTTGGGAAAGGCATTTCCCTTTGTTCAGCCAAAGAAGTAAAGTGGCGCGATTCTTTCCTGCTATTATTCACTCGATTGCTGCTGTAGGAGTAATCGCATTGAAAGGTGGGATTCTATTCTATCGTGGCGCGATTTCTCCTTTGCTTGGACCAACATGCCGCTTTTCCCCCAGCTGTTCGGCCTATGCACTCTCAGCAGTCCAACGATATGGCTTTATCAAAGGTAGTTGGCTCAGTATCGTGCGCATTATCAAGTGCAACCCGTGGCATCCAGGGGGCCATGACCCCCTGCCTGAGCGATGAGTTTCTCATAAGAGGCATTCAGTAGTGGACAATAAAAGTTTTCTTGCGGTGGTCCTGTCGCTTCTCGTGCTTGTGGTGTATCAAGCCTTAGTCTCGTATTTTTATCCACTACCGCCTCCCTCGACACGAAATCCATCTGCTCCTCAGACGGCTTCACCGACAACAATGCGGACGCCAACGATCGAGCAGCCTGCCCAGGCACAATCGGCACCTCAAGACTCGCCTCTGACAACAGCCCCTGTTGCGGCAGCACAGGAGATCAGCGTTGAGAATGAGGTCTATCGTGCGGTTTTTACCTCCGCCGGTGGACGGATCAAGAGCTTTCGTCTGAAACAGCACCCTGGTGATGAAGGGAAACACAGCCCGCCGCTCGAAATGATTCAAGCAGGTGGTCGCGGCGAGTTACCACTAGGTGTACTCCTCGAAGGAAACGGAGTCACTTTAAGTGACGACGGCGTTCGCTATACGGTGACTGGCAAGGATACGATCCTGCAAGGCAGTGACACCGCGACGCTCGAATTTCGTGGCACGACAGCAAACGGTACGACTATTGTCAAAACTTTTTCTTTCTCGGGACAGAGCTATGGCATCGCGCTCGACACAAAACTAGCAGCCCCTATTCAGGAAGGGCATGCGCTCTCGCTTTTGTGGACGCACGCCTTTGATCAGCACCATGCACCATCGTATAGCGAACCAGGACCGGTTGCCTTAGTGGGCCGGAAATTTGTCTACAACACCAATTCTGGCGTCAAAGCCGAGCCGCAATCCATTGGACCAGATCGTGTTCGCTGGGCTGGGTATGCTAACACGTACTTTCTGTCTGCGATAATTCCTCCCGAAGGAGAGAAAAACGCCCTTCTCTTTCAGGCCAACGATGGTACGGTGACAACAAAACTGTCGATTCCACACGAGTCACAAAATGTGCAATACACCATATATATCGGTCCGAAACAGACCGATGCACTCAACACGGTCAACCCATCTCTTGATCGGGCAATTGACTTCGGATGGTCACACTTCATCGCCAGACCCTTATTATCTTTGCTCAAGGTGTCTCACTCACTTACGGGGAATTACGGTCTCGACATCATTCTTCTCACGGTTCTGGTAAAGCTCGCATTTTTTCCGTTGAGCGCCAAAGCTTTTCGATCCATGAACGAGATGAAGAAGGTCCAGCCCCAGCTTGAACAAATCCGCGAACAGTACAAAGATGATCGTGAAAAACTCAACCGCGAGATGATGGAGTTATATCGTCGGAATAAGATCAATCCACTGGGAGGTTGTTTGCCCATGCTGGTGCAGATTCCCGTGTTTATCGGCCTGTACCAAGTCTTTATGTATGCGATTGAATTGCGGCAAGCACCGTTCTTTGGATGGATTCAAGATCTCTCACAGCCTGACCGCTTAGGGTCAATGTGGCTCCCGTTTGTCGAGCCTGCTGGAATTCCGGTGTTGACGATATTGATGGGAGCCACAATGGTGATCCAGCAAGCAATGACACCGATGCCTGGAGATCCGGTGCAGCAGAAAATGATGATGATCATGCCGGTGATATTCACCATTATGTTTATCAATTTCCCTGCCGGATTAGTGCTATACTGGCTGGTGAATAATGTCCTGAGCATTGCTCAGCAATACGCCCAAAACAAAGGGATCGTATAACGCCGAGGGGGTAAGAAACGCAATGAATGCCGTAGAAGCTGAAGGAACAACGCTTGAAGAGGCAATCGCCAGTGCGCTGCGACAACTCCAAGTAGAGCGCGACCGTGTCGAAATCGAGGTCATCGCACAACCAACCAAAGGCTTTCTTGGTATCGGTGGCAAAAAGGCACGCGTTCGTGCTTCGCTCAGAGTTCCCCTTTCTGCACGAGCCAGCGAACCGAGAACAGAAACTCCACGATCTTCGCCGCGACCACCTGAACAAAAGACAGCCCCGCAACCGCTGCCGACACAGAAAGCGGAGGCTGCATCAGAGGCAGGGTCTCGTACGCACACGCCACTCTCTCCCGAAATAGCCGAGAAAGCCTGCTCGACGTTGAAAGAAGTCCTTGGACTGATGGGTACAACTTCCACGCTCAAAGTGGAAAATCGAGGAGATGAGAGTGTCATCAATGTCACTCACGTCACCGACTTACCTGAAGGCTTTCTCATTGGCCATCGCGGACAGACGTTAGATGCCCTTGAGTATCTGGTCAATCGCATAGTCACCAAAAGTGACGACATCGACGCCCACGTTGCTGTCGATGTGGAAGGGTATCGGGAACGCCGACGGAAAAGCCTGGAGAATCTCGCTCTCCGCTTAGGAGAGCGCGCCAAACGGCGGCGCAAGTCCGTCACGCTCAGTCCGATGAGTCCACGAGATCGTCGTGTGATTCACTTAACACTAGAAGGCGATCCGCTGGTCACTACGAAGAGTTCTGGTCACGGGTACTTCCGTCAGGTCAGTATTGTTCCAGAAGAAGGACAACGAAAAGAAAGAAGTCGCTCCGCAGGCCGACCCCAAACCGCTGAATCATGACCAGTGTATACGCATGACACGATTGCCGCGCTTGCGACCCCGACTGGCTCTGGTGGCGTCGCAATTGTTCGTATAAGTGGCCCGCAAGCCGAAGCCATTGCGCGCAAAGTTTTCCGCCCATCTGCTCCACGGGAAACATTCGTTTCCCATCTCCTCCATCTTGGTCACATTCTCGATCCGGTTCTTAACGCGCCGCTTGATCAAGGGCTGCTCGTGATAATGTATACACCACGCAGCTATACTGGAGAAACTGTCGTTGAGATTCACTGCCATGGTGGCGTATTGCTCTCACGACGCGTGCTCGAAGTAGTGTTAAGCCAAGGCGCACGGTTAGCTCTTCCTGGAGAGTTCACCCAACGTGCATTCTTCAATAATCGACTAGACCTCTCACAAGCTGAAGCTGTTCTGGATCTGATTCAAGCTAAGAGTGATCGTGGATTACAAGTCGCGTGGCAGCAATTATCCGGACGGCTATCGGAGGCTTGTTCCACCCTGCGAGAGCGGCTCATCAGCATTACAGCATACGTTGAAGCGTTCCTTGATTTTCCAGAAGACGATATCCCGGAGAAAGCACAGGGCGAGCTCCTAGAGGAAATGCACGTGCTCGCAGATGATATGTCATCACTACAAGCCACTTTCCGCCAAGGCAAAGTGTTCCGAGAAGGTGTTCGTACTGCGATTGTAGGTAAGCCAAATGTTGGAAAGTCGAGCTTATTGAATCTCCTTTCTGGGACTGAGCGCGCCATTGTCACCGCAGTACCAGGAACCACTAGAGATGTTCTTGAAGAGACGATCACCGTAAATGGAATACCCCTGCTTATCTGGGACACCGCAGGGATTCGTCACACAATCGACGAAGTCGAACGTATAGGTGTTGAACGTGCCCTTGAAGGCCTCAATGCTGCGGAGATCGTCATTGCGATGTTCGACGCTTCGCGCCCATTAGATCAGGAAGATGAATTGATTTTTTTGCTGATCAAAGAGAAACCAACCGTTGCACTTCTTAATAAGACAGATCTGCCAGTTGTCGTGCATCCACAAGATCTTGCCCAACGCCTTGCGCATAATTCTCCAATTTCTTTCTCAACCAAGTCAGCCACCGGCATGAGTGAACTCGGGCAACAAATCGAGCAACTCGCTCTCGGCAACGAATCACCACAGGATGGTAAGTCACCCTTTTCTGGCACCATTGTGACTCAGACACGACATCGAGATGCCCTCCTCAAAGCAGGACAAGGCCTCCGTCAGGCACAAGCAAATTTACAAAACGGTGTGCCTCTTGACTTGGTAGCCGTTGACCTCCACGCGGCTCTCGATCACATTGGTGAGATCACTGGTCATGTGAGTAGTGAAGATATTCTTGATCGCATCTTCCGAGATTTCTGTATTGGTAAATAACTAACTAGGTGGTATCGCTCATGGTCTACGATGTTATCGTCGTTGGCGCTGGTCATGCTGGTATTGAGGCAGCACTTGCTGCCGCTCGTCTGGGTAGCAAAACCCTCATGTTAACATTGAATCTGGACCATATCGGCCAGATGTCATGCAATCCCGCAATTGGTGGAATCGGTAAGAGTCACCTTGTCCGAGAAATCGACGCACTCGGTGGCGAGATGGCCAAAGCCATTGACGAGACTGGCATTCAATTCCGGGTACTCAACACCCGAAAGGGACCAGCTGTTCGGGCAACTCGTGCACAAGCGGATAAAGCCTTGTATCGACAGCGGATGAAACGTGTTATCGAAACGACAGAGAATCTCACCTTGCGCCAAGGCAGTGCAGAACGGTTGTTAATCGAAAATGGTGAAGTCCGAGGTATAGAAACTCAGATAGGCGAAACCTTTCTTGGACGTAAAGTCATTCTAACCACAGGGACATTCCTCAAAGGCCTCATTCATGTCGGCCTCAAGAATTACTCTGCCGGACGAGCAGGAGACTTTTCCGCTGAAGGGCTAAGCGACCATTTACGGGAATTGGGATTTCACGTTGGGCGACTGAAGACCGGAACCTGCCCACGACTGGATAGCCGTACAATCGACTATAGTGTCACTACGCCTCAATATGGGGACGAACCCGCTCCGCCGCTGTCTTTCTCGACTGCCCACATCGATCAACCACAAGTGCCTTGTCATCTGACCTATACCAATGCCACGACTCACCAAACGATTCTTTCTGGATTAGATCGCTCCCCTTTGTACTCAGGTCTGATCCAGGGCAGAGGTCCACGCTATTGCCCATCAATTGAGGATAAAGTCGTCCGCTTCAAGGATAAGATTCGCCATCAGATTTTCCTGGAACCCGAGGGACGTGACACGGTCGAAGTGTACCCCAACGGACTGTCAACCAGCCTTCCACTAGACATTCAATTGCAGATGGTTCGCTCGATTAAAGGACTTGAGCGAGCAGAGATCATGCGCCCTGGCTACGCGATTGAGTATGACTATGCTGACCCTACTCAGCTTTTTCCGACTCTGGAAACCAAGCTGGTGCGCGGGTTGTACCATGCCGGCCAGATTAATGGCACCACCGGCTACGAAGAAGCCGCATCTCAAGGACTTATGGCGGCAATCAATGCTGTCCTCAGCTTACGGAAGGAAACGCCTCTTATTTTCACCCGCGATCAGGCTTACATTGGTGTCCTGATTGACGATCTCGTCACCCGAGGGGTTGGTGGCGAACCGTACCGTATGTTTACCTCGCGAGCAGAGCATCGTTTGCTCCTGAGAGAAGACAATGCCGACTTGCGGTTACGAGAATATGGTCATGCTGTCGGCCTGGTACAGGCGATTGACTATCAACAGACAACTCAAAAAAAGCAAACTATAGAAGATGAGGTTCGCCGACAGGAGGAAACGAGCATTGTGCCTAATGAGAGGAACAATACCCTAATGGGCACGTTTGGCAGTGCTGCCCTGAAAAACCCAGTCTCCCTGGCACAGATCCTCCGCCGTCCAGAAGTGTCATTTGCGATGACCCAAGAGCTCAGTCCCGCGCCTACCCCTGTTTCCCGTGAAGTTGCGGCCGAAGTTGAGATTGCAATCAAGTACTCCGGTTATATTCGCCGCCAGGAAGAAGGAGTTGAACGCCTGCGGCATATCGAAGATGTTCGCATCCCAGACAACCTTGACTACAAGAACGTCCAGAGTCTTTCGGCAGAAGTACGGGAAAAACTGATCTCCCTACAACCACGTTCACTTGGACAAGCTTCGCGCATTCCTGGGATTACACCGGCCGCGTTGTCGATTCTCGCTGTTCATCTCAAACGTGTCGGGGCATCTTGAGGATCTATGCTCGCACTAGAGCATGTAGATCTGCTGGTCAAAGGCGCTAAACAGCTCAATGTCGAACTGACTGAGGAACATGTTGCCCGGGTTGCTATCTATCTCGAAGAACTGCAACGCTGGGCAAAGATCGTCGACCTGGTTTCTCAGTCAGACCCAGTAACAGTCATTCGCAAGCACATTCTTGATTCTCTGGCAGTTCTCCCGCTTTTGCCCCAAGAGGGACGATTACTTGACCTTGGCAGTGGCGCGGGCTTTCCAGGACTGCCCATTGCCCTTGCGAGACCTACCCTTTCCGTGAACTTACTCGAACCCCGTCGCAAGCGAGCCAATTTCCTCAAGGATGTCATCAGAAAAGCGACTCTCCCCAATGTCCGTGCTTATGAAGGGCGTGCTGAAGAATTTACGACCAAGGAAGGTTGGCGATCCGCCTTCGATGTTATTGTTTCTCGTGCCACGTGGAACATTCGTGAGTATCTCACCCTTGCAGGCCCTTTCCTAGTTCGAGGAGGAGTTATGGTTACTATGAAAGGAGCTGCAGCAGAAGAGGAACTGAGAAGCGAAGAGAATTGGCTCCAAGAACATGGCTATATGATCCAAAAAGTGGAGAACTACGACTTGCCCTTTGGTAAGGAACAACGGTCACTTATCATCTTTTCCAGGCACGATAGAAACAGACCATGAAGGAAACTCACTGTCCGCTTTGTTATGAGACGCTTGAGATAAGAGACGTAGCACCTTGTGAAGAATGTGGTGGGGATCCTGACGAATTACGACACTTCCGAGGTGGAGAGCACAGCTACGCCGAGTATGAGGTGTTTCCTGGTCTTAACCTGATACTTTGTGACTTTTGTGATGTGGATTTTGGTTCGTACAATCCCACATCTTTTGGGCTAGTTCCTAAATCTCGTATTGGATTCGAGAAAATGAGTCGAATTCGCTTATTAGTGACACTGCAATAGACCACGATAAGTTTTGCAAAAAATGTGGTTGCCGGTTAGCTTTTCTTCGCTTTGTACAATGTGCGCGGAAAAGAATGCTGGTTAAAGGATCTTGATCTGAGTGTTTTTTGCAATGTTCCACGTGGCACATTGCCGCAATTGTGCCACGTGGAACATTCGACTGTTTTACGTGGAGACGTGGAGGCGCATGAGACAAGGCTTATTGGCAGGAGATTCTCTACGTTTCCGCATGAAATACCCTTCGTAACCTCCATGATCATAAAGAGATTTCACGGGGCGCTTTTCTTCTTTTCCGCTCTATGTTAGGGGAAGCAACCGTGGGCAGGATCATCTGTATCGCCAATCGTAAGGGTGGGGTTGGAAAAACAACTACTGCTATTAATCTTTCTGCTTCTCTGGGAGTTGCCGGAGAGCGTACGCTTTTGGTCGATTGCGATCCGCAAGGCAATGCGACAAGCGGTATTGGGGTTAAGGCTGAGGCTGAGACTCCGACTATTTATGAAGTTCTTTTGGGCGAGTGCAAATTGCTCGATGCGATTCAGAAAACCGCCATCGCCAAACTTGATGTGTTGCCAGCCAATCATGATCTCATCGGTGCAGAAGTGGAGCTGCTCAATATTGAAGATCGTGAGTATCGTTTACAAACCCTTCTCCGCAAAGCCCGCGAGCAGTATGCGTACATCCTGATTGATTGCCCTCCGTCCTTGGGCTTGTTGACCGTGAATGCGTTGACCGCTGCTGACAGTGTGTTGGTGCCGTTGCAGTGTGAGTATTATGCCTTGGAAGGACTTCGCTCACTGTTAGAGACTATGTCGGCCATTCGTGAACAGTTGAATCCTGATTTGGCGATTGAAGGGATTCTGCTGACCATGTTTGACGCGCGCAATAATCTCAGCCAGCAGATTGCCGATGAAGTGCGCGAGTTCTTTCCTCACAATGTGTTTGATGTCGTGATTCCGCGCAATGTGCGCCTGACGGAAAGTCCGAGTCATGGCTTGCCGGTGATCCTCTACGACCCGTCGTGTCGTGGAGCACAGAGCTACGTAGAACTGGCGCGAGAAATCGCCAAGCGTGATCCGCAGGCGTGGTCTGCGCTTGCGCATGCGGAAGGAGCCGAGCGATGAGCGAAACTGTGAGTTTAGTGAAGCGTCGCGCTCTTGGTCGTGGACTAGGGGCACTGATTCCGCAAGGGACGGCAACAACCCCTCCTCCTGCTGACCGCCGAGTGTTGATAGCCGAGATCCGCCCCAACCCCAACCAGCCACGGCGTTATTTTGACGATGTCCGGCTCACCGAACTTGCCGAATCGATCAAACAGCAAGGGATTTTGCAACCGCTGATCGTACGCAAAGTCGAGCCAGGGTACGAATTGATCATCGGAGAGCGGCGCTTACGAGCAGCCCAAAAAGCCGGTCTTGATCGTGTTCCGGTCATTGTCAAAGAAGTCACTGACGCGCAAAGCATGGAAATGGCGCTGGTTGAGAACATCCAGCGTGAAGAACTCACTCCTATCGAAGAAGCTCTCGCCTATCGTCAGCTCATGGAAGAACTCCACCTCACCCAAGAAGAGGTTGCCACACGGGTTGGTAAAAGCCGACCAGTGATTACGAACTTATTGCGGGTCTTAAATCTTCCTGATGAGATCAAAGAAGAAATTGACCGTGGTGGACTCTCAGTTGGTCACGCGCGGACTCTTGTTTCACTGGGAACACCAGAGCAACAAATTGCCATTGCGCGCCGCATCATGCGCCAAGGGCTATCAGTCAGAGAGACCGAAACACTGGTATCACAAGCAGTTTCTCAACCATCAACAGAAGCATTGCCGCCTCCTACGGCCTCAGGTTCCACTGGAGAACAAACAACTGCCCATGATATTCATGTATCTGCATTAGAAGAAGAGCTTATGCGCACATTCGGCACAAAGGTGCGTCTACGGCCAAAAAAGAAAGGTGGCCGCATCGAAATCGAATATTATTCCAACGAAGAGCTTGAAGGGATCCTTGCTCGCCTCCGTAGATGAGCTATTGCTCATCCTCTACACTCACAGAGACAATCTCAACGGCTCGAACATGAAGGCTGTCCAATCAGTAAGGAGAATACGTCTGTGTTATCGATCGACCCGCAATGGCTAGTCTTCCAAATCATCCTCTTTCTCGCGGTATGGATGTTTTTACGCAAATTTCTCTTTGAGCCCCATTTAGCTGTCCTCCAGCAACGCACCCAGCGCAGCGAAGGAGCTCTCAAAGAAGCTCAGCAAGTCAGGGCCGATGCCGAATCAATAGAGACTCGCTATAAAACCCAACTCGCCGAAACTCGGACTGGCACCATGCAGCAAGTCGATACGGTCTATAGAGCTGCAGAAGAACAGGCAAAAGTCGTGACAGACGAAGCTCGGAGCGAGGCGAATCAGACGCTGGCCAATATGCGGGCAAGCTTACTGCAAGAGATTGAAGCTGCAAGAAAGGACCTAGAGTCTCGCACCCCAGAATTTGCCCGTACGATTGCGGAAAAACTGCTCGGGAGGCCCTTGACGTGAGTATGAAGAGCCATTTAAGAAAAGTGGTCGGTTTCGCCACGACAGGTTTTTTGCTTGTCTTACCCTCTCTTCTTTTAGCGATGGAGGAGGAAGGACATGGAGGAAATGGGGAAGGACATCACGGTGAGCACGTTCCTTCCGTATCAGAGCTGCTTTTCCCCGCAATAAATTTCCTTATCTTCGCCTTTATTCTGTGGAAATACGTTATTCCTCCGGTTCGCGGTGCGCTCCGTCAGCGGCGTGAGAAGATTGCTCAGGCTCTTTATGAAGCGAAGCGAGCAAAAGAAGAAGCGCAGAGTCTGCGCAGCGAATACGAACAGCGACTAGCTGGACTCGCGGCTGAACAAGAAAAGATGCGCGCCCAGGCTCTGGAAGCTGCCGAGCGAGAACGGGACCGTATTGTCGAAGAAGCGCGACAAATGGCAGAACGGGTAAAGAACGAGGTACAACAGATTGCTCAACGCGAAGTCGAAGAAGCGCGAAGGACGCTTCGCCAAGAAGTCGCCAATCAAGCGGTGCGTATGGCAACAGAGTTGGTTCAATCGCGCCTCGGACAAGCCGACCACCGTCGTTTCGTTCAAGATCTCGTGACTGAGGTACAGAATGCCGCAAACTCCAGCCGCTAGACGCTATGCCAAAGCCTTGCTTGACCTTGCTCAAGCGCAGAAAGCTGAAGAGGTTATTGCTAACGAGCTATCGCAAATCGTCACCGCCATTGCTGATCCAGCAATCGAAAAGGTGATGTTACTACCGACCCTTCCTCTCACTGCACGGAAGGAGATCGTTGAGCAGCTCATTACGTCAGCAAAACCGAACCCAACCTTGAGTAGTTTTCTGCGGGTGTTAGCTGATAACGACCGGCTATCCATGCTGAAAGATGTGTACGATTCCTACCAAGCCCTGCTTGAGCAAGCGAGTGGGAAAGTTCGTGCGCAGATTCGCACGGCAGCGGCATTATCGAACAAAGAACTGAAGTCGATTGTAGACGCGTTCTCTCGCCTGACCAAAAAGACCGTTCTCCCCACAGTAACGGTCGATCCTACGCTCCTAGGGGGTGTCGTAGTGGAAATCCAAGGCAGGGTATGGGACGCAAGTTTACTCGCGCAGCTTCGTCGCATGGGCGACGCGCTCGCGCAACAGATATGAAATGAAAACATCTCGCTAAGAAAAGCAACGTACGTTTATTTCTACAGCGCAACGCGCAGCGAAACTGCCACTGAGGAGTTCGGACTGCGCGTTGCCATTGCAAGGATGAGGGAGCAATGGAACTGAAAGCGGCTGAAATTAGTGAAATCATTAAGCGACAGATTCAGGGCTATGACAAACAGGTAGAAGTCCGAGAAACCGGAACAGTCCTCTCTGCAGGTGACGGTATTGCTCGGGTCCATGGACTCGACCGTGTTGCCTCTGGTGAGTTGCTGTTGTTCCCCCATGACATTTTCGGGATCGCTTTGAACCTGGAAGAAGACAACGTCGGTGCCGCCGTCTTCGGTGAAGTTCAGGCCATTAAGGAAGGCGATGAAGTTCGTCGCACCGGCCGCATCGCTGAAGTCCCGGTTGGTGATGCCATGCTTGGTCGCGTCGTAAACGCGCTTGGCCAGCCAGTCGATGGCAAAGGTCCGATTTCGACTAAAGAGACCCGCCGCATCGAAATCAAAGCGCCCGGTATCGTCTTGCGTCAACCTGTGAAGCAGCCCTTACAGACTGGGATTAAAGCCATCGACTCAATGATTCCGATTGGGCGCGGACAGCGGGAATTGATCATCGGTGACCGGCAAACTGGCAAGACCGCGCTGATCATCGATACCATCATCAACCAAAAGGGCGGTGATGTTAATTGTATCTACGTCGCGATTGGACAAAAGCGCTCAACCGTTGCGCAAGTGGTCGAACGCCTGACGCGCGCTGGTGCGATGGATTACACGACCGTTGTCATCGCCACTGCTTCTGAAGCTGCGCCGCTGCAATTTATTGCCCCGTACGCCGGAACCGCGATCGGTGAGTTCTTCCGTGATACCGGGAAGCATGCCTTAGTGGCGTACGATGACCTTTCCAAACACGCGGTTGCCTATCGCCAGCTTTCCTTGTTGCTCCGCCGTCCACCGGGCCGCGAAGCCTATCCTGGTGACGTGTTCTATCTCCATTCGCGCCTGCTCGAACGTGCTGCCAAGATGAGCGACGCACAGGGTGGTGGGTCGTTGACTGCACTCCCTGTGATTGAAACCCAAGCCGGTGACGTTTCGGCCTACATTCCAACCAACGTCATTTCCATTACTGACGGTCAGATCTATCTGGAAAGCGACTTGTTCTACGCTGGTGTTCGTCCTGCGGTGAACGTCGGTATTTCAGTGTCGCGCGTCGGTGGTTCTGCTCAGATTAAGGCGATGCGGCAGATCGCTGGTTCGTTGCGTCTCGACCTCGCGCAGTATCGTGAAATGGCTGCCTTCGCTCAGTTCGGTTCAGACCTCGATGCTACGACTCAGAAGATGTTAGCGCGTGGCTCGCGGTTAGTGGAGATCTTGAAGCAAGGTCAGTATCAGCCGCTGCCGGTCGAACGACAGATTCTCTCCTTGTATGCTGGCACGAACGGATATGTCGATCAGCTCCCCGAAAGTGCGCTGAAGAAGTACGAAACCGAGTTGCACCGCTTCGTCGAGAACCGTTACCCAGAAGTGTTTAGCGATATTCGTAGCAAACGCGAATTGACTGACGACGTCAAAGAGAGAATGAACTCAGTCCTCAAAGAGTTTAACGAAACGTTTACGGCGTAAAACTATGGCAACGCTCAAAGCAATCCGCCGGCGCGTCTCGTCGGTCCGCAACATCCAGCAGATCACCAAAGCGATGAAGATGGTCTCTGCAGCCCGGCTACGCCGTGCTCAAGAAGCCGCAATCGCTGCGCGCCCGTATGCAGAAAAACTCGAAGCCGTCTTACAAAATCTGTCGGCAGGACAAGAGATTGCGCACCCGTTACTCGCCACCCGCGAGGAGAAAAATATCGATTTATTGATCGTGACTTCTGACCGCGGTTTGTGTGGTGGGTTTAACTCCAACTTGATTCGCATGGCCGAAGCGTTCATTCGAGAGCATCCTGAACAAAAAGTGACGCTCTCGATTGTCGGTCGGCGTGGCTATGATTATTTCAAGCGCCGCTCGCATGCTATTGGTGAGCATCATACCGATGTCTCTGGCCGTCTGAATTCAGCTTTGGCACATGATATTGGAGTGCGGCTGAGCCAACGCTTCACCAGTGGTGAGACTGACGGTGTGTATGTATTGTATGCACGCTTTCGTTCGGCGGTCGCACAAATACCCACGATTGATAAGGTGCTGCCGATCGTTGCCAAAGAACGGACGTCGACCCAAGCGCCGACGGAATATCTCTACGAGCCGCAACCGCAAGAGTTGCTCGAAACGTTGCTCGGTCGCTATATCGACATGCTTATCTATCGAGCGATGCTTGAGTCGGTGGCGAGTGAGCATGGCGCACGCATGACGGCGATGGACAATGCGACCAATAATGCAGTCGACATGATTAGCCGTTTGACGCTCGATATGAACCGCGCTCGCCAGGCGGGTATTACACGCGAACTATTGGAAATTGTTTCTACCAGTGAGTCACTAAAAGGATAAAGAAGAGGATTCTCATGAACGTCGGAAAGATCACGCAGGTGCTCGGAGCAGTCGTCGATGTCGAGTTCGAGAACAGTGCACTGCCACCTATTTACAATGCGCTGCAGGTGACGAATCCAACTGTCAGTGACAGAGAATGGAACCTGATTCTCGAAGTCGCGCAACACTTAGGTGAAAATACCGTTCGCTGTATCGCCATGGACAGCACCGAAGGTCTGGTTCGTGGCACTCCGGCTCGTGACACTGGCAATGTCATTACCGTCCCTGTCGGAGAAGAGACGCTCGGACGTATCCTCAATGTCGTTGGTGAGCCAGTGGACCAGGGCGCCTCACTCGATCACGTGAAACGTTCGCCTATTCACCGTCCGGCACCGAGCTTTGCCGATCAGGCGACTGAAGTCAAAATCCTTGAGACCGGTATTAAAGTCGTTGACTTGCTCGCCCCCTACCCGCTCGGCGGAAAAGTCGGACTCTTCGGCGGTGCGGGTGTCGGCAAGACTGTTATTCTCATGGAGTTGATTAGCAACATCGCTACCCAGCACGGTGGTTACTCCGTGTTTGGTGGTGTCGGCGAGCGTACCCGTGAAGGCAATGACCTGTGGCTCGAAATGAAAGAGTCAGGCGTTATCAACAAAACTGCCCTTGTGTATGGGCAGATGAATGAGCCGCCCGGTGCACGTGCTCGTGTCGCGCTTTCCGCCTTAACTGTGGCTGAGTATTTCCGCGATGTTGAACACAAGGACGTGCTGTTGTTCGTCGATAACATCTTTCGCTTCGTGCAAGCGAACTCAGAAGTGTCGACGCTCCTGGGACGTATTCCTTCGGCAGTTGGTTATCAGCCCACGTTGTCGACCGACGTCGGTGATTTGCAAGAGCGCATCACGTCAACGAAGAATGGCTCGATCACCTCAGTGCAAGCCATTTACGTCCCTGCTGACGACTTGACTGACCCAGCGCCAGCCACGACTTTCGCTCACCTTGATGCGACCACCGTGCTGTCGCGGCAGATTGCCGAATTGGGCATCTACCCAGCCGTGGACCCGTTGGACTCCACCTCGCGTATGCTTGATCCTAACGTCATCGGTGAAGAGCACTACCAAGTCGCTCGTCGGGTGCAAGAAATTCTGCAACGCTACAAAGACCTGCAAGACATCATCGCCATTCTTGGAATCGACGAATTGTCAGAAGAAGACAAAATCGTCGTCTCGCGGGCGCGCAAAGTGCAGCGCTTCCTCTCACAGCCGTTCCACGTGGCCGAACAGTTCACCAACATTAAGGGTGCATATGTGAAGGTGAAAGACACGATCCGCAGCTTCAAAGAATTGGTTGATGGCAACTATGACGACCTGCCTGAGCAAGCATTCTACATGGTCGGCACCATCGAAGATGCGAAGGAAAAGGCCCAGCGGTTGGCAGCGCAATAAGAAAGTTCAAGGTTTAAAGACTGTGCTTTGGGGTTGGGGGCTAGGGACTTGGAGTTGTTGAAAGAAAAAAACTAGCCCCCAGCCCCTAGCCCCTAGTCCCAAATTTCCCTACTGACTACCGAAAACTAACGCTATGGCAGAAACTCTTCGTCTCCGTATTGTGACTCCCGAGCGACAGGTGTTCGATGAAGAAGTTGATGAAGTCACCGCGCCCGGAACTGTCGGTGAGTTTGGAGTGCTTCCTAATCACGTGACTTTTCTCTCGTCTCTGCAGCCTGGACGCTTGCTGTATAAGCAGAAAGGTCAGACGCACACACTGGTTGTTGGGCGTGGATTTGCTGAAGTGTCGGATAACACCATGACGGTGCTTGCTGATAGTGCCGAAGAAATCGGCTCTATCAATGCTGAACGTGCACGAGTTGCACTACAGAAAGCGGAAGAGAGTCTGAGGAATCTTTCTCCGACTGATCCAACCTTTGCTGAGCTTGATGCGGCACGCCGCCGGGCGCAGGCGCGTATTGAGATTGCTGGGGCTGGTCACTGAAGGTTAAGTGTGAATGCTTCTGTGTAGGGGCACAGCTTGTGCGCCTCTACAATAGAAATCGAGGCGGTTCTCGTTTATTCGTACTGATATCTCTTGACCGACCTCTTCCTCTTGAGTTTGTTAATCTCCCGCCGCTGACGTCTGATTTCTCGGTTCTGTGCACTAATCTGCGCTTGTTGATAATTTTGCCGGTTCTCTACTCCCTGTAGCTGGTCCCCAATAATACCACCGCCAAGAGCCCCCATTGCTCCACCGATCGCCGCTCCTGCACCAGGGGCACCAACCGCAGCACCAATGATTGCACCAGTTGCAGCTCCTAGCCCACCACCAACTAAAACACCTTTCTCTCGTTTGTTGAGCGGTTGTGAACAGCCGGCTACCAACGTAAGCAGCAAGAAGAGGATAATTCCAGATCGCACAGGTTTTGCCACCGACATGATCAACTCCTTCAAGAGAATGACATCAAGATAAGTCTATAGGACATTTTTAACAGAACCAAACTCTCCCTGGTCTCTATGACTCTTTCCCTTCGTTCTTCCTCGCGATACAGTTTTTCCCCTATGGCTGTAGTCACCTCCCTCAGCGGTGCTTTCCTGAGCGGTGTTTTACTTGCTTTGGCATTCCCCAAAATCGATTTCAGCTTCTTGGCTTGGATCGCTTTTGTCCCACTCCTTTGGCTTGTACAAGAGCAGACTCCACGAAAAGCATTTGGTTATGGTTTTGCCGCAGGTATGGGATTTTATCTTGGTACTGTGTATTGGGTCGTACACACCATCGGTTTGTATAGCAACATTCCTCCACTCGTGGCTGTCGGTCCGCTGCTACTAATGTGTATGATCCTCGCTTCGTATACCGGCGCTTTCGCTGCAGGACTGCGATTCTACCAACAGCGCAAGGGATCGATCGCCGTGTTTGGTCCCATTCTATGGGTGACACTTGAATGGTTACGCTCGTTTTTCTTTATCGGATTTCCGTGGGTCAAGCTTGGGTACTCTCAATATCCTCACTTGAACCTCATGCAGGTGGCTGAGTTTACCGGTATCTATGGGGTTTCCGCGCTCGTTATTTTCGTCAACCTGGTAATTTTTACCCTTCTCTTTTCCTCTTCGTCACGACGATGGCCCCTCTTCCTCTCTCTCGTTGTGCTCATTGGCGGGCTTTACTCGTGGGGAATGTGGCGACGTGAGCAGTTAGCTGCTCTGCCAATCGCTCATAAACTCCGAGTTGGCCTCATTCAGGGAAACATCCCGCAAGACACCAAATGGAACCCAAATTTTCAAGAAGAAACGATGGTCCGTTACGAACAACTTACCAGACAAGCAGTGGCTCAAGGTGCAGAGTTCATCGTTTGGCCGGAGACCGCAGCGCCCTTTTATTTTCAATCCTCACTCCCACCGCATATGCCGGACCGTGAGAAAGAAGAAGCCTATCAAGAACGACTTCTTCGTCTCGCAAGAGAACTGCAGACACCTATCTTGTTTGGTAGTCCCGCCTTTACCGTAGACGGACAAAAAGTGTCAATGTTTAATCGGGCGTATTTGCTCTCATCTACAGCGGAAGTTCTCAGCTCGTATGACAAAATCCAACTCGTGCCCTTTGGCGAGTATGTTCCTTTTCATAGTTTGTTATTCTTTCTCGATAAATTGGTTGTCGGTATCGGTGACTTCGCTGCTGGAACAACCACCACGGTGTTTACGTTACCCCAAACAAAGTTCGGCGTCTTAATCTGTTACGAAGGAATTTTTCCAGCCCTCACTCGTCAGTTTGTCGCCCAAGGCGCAGAAATGCTCGTGAATATCACCAATGATGCCTGGTTTGGCCGCACGTCTGCTCCATATCAACATCTTGTGATGGAAGCGGTGCGCACCATTGAAAATCGCGTCCCGCTGATTCGGGCAGCCAATACAGGCTTCTCTGCTGTTGTCGGTATTGATGGACAGATTCACAACCGCACGAATTTGTACGAAACGACAATCCTGGTTGAAGACCTGAGCTGGCCACAGGTCAGGAGCTTTTACTCACGATACGGCGATGTCTTCGTCTGGTTCTGTGTTGTAAGCACCGGTCTCATGCTAGGATATAGCTGGGTAAAACAAAGATAAGTGAAAATTCCCCTTTTGATGTGTCGCTGAGTCATAAAGAGTCAGCAGTTTTTGTCTCATCTACATCAAGTAGAGATATGCGGAGGTTTCCATGTTGTTAGAAGTAAAAGAGAAATTGGCGCAACTACGGACGCGGGTCGATAACCTCGGGAGGCGTCTTTGACATCGCGGGAAAAGAAGCCCGTGCAGCAGAACTCGAGACACTCACCGTCGCAGAAGACTTCTGGAAAGATCAAGAAAAAGCGCAGACAATTCTCAAAGAGAGATCAGGGTTAGTCGCAACCATCACCCAATGGAAAAAATACCAGCGCGGGCTTGATGATGCAGCGGTGTTTCTCGAAATGGCTGAGGCTGGCGACACAGAAGCGGAAGCTGAAGTAGAACAGCAAACGACACAACTGGAGAAAGAGGTCAGCCAAGCCGAGCTCGAACGTATGCTTGGCGGAGAACACGACGCTGGCAACGCAATTCTGAGTCTCCATCCCGGTGCAGGCGGTTTAGAAGCACAGGGCTGGGCAGATATGCTCTTACGCCTGTATTTGCGCTGGACAGAGCGTAAAGGGTACAAAACAGAAATAGTCGACTATCAACCAGGTGAAGGCGGAGGACTCAAAAGTGCAACGTTAACTGTTGAGGGGCCTTATGCCTACGGGTACCTCCGAGCTGAGGCTGGGATTCATCGCCTCGTTCGCATCTCACCATTTGACGCCAACGCTCGCAGACATACTTCTTTTGCCTCGGTGTTTGTCTATCCAGATCTTGACGACACCGTCGAAGTCGACATCCGCCCAGAGGATCTGCGCGTTGATACCTATCGGTCGAGTGGTGCTGGTGGACAACACGTAAACAAAACCGATTCGGCGGTACGCATTACTCACCTGCCAACTGGGATTGTTGTTGCATGCCAAAACGAACGTTCGCAACATCGCAATCGCGCAATGGCCATGAAAGTGTTGCGGGCTAAACTCTATGAAGTCGAGCTCGAAAAACAAAAAGAGAAAATGGAGGATCTGCACAAGAGTAAAAAGGACATCGCCTGGGGAAGTCAAATCCGTTCGTATGTCCTTCATCCCTATCGTATGGTCAAGGACCATCGCACAGGAGCAGAAGTCGGCAATACAGATGCGGTGCTGGATGGAGACATTGATACATTTATCGAAGCCTATTTGCTCCACCGCATAGCTGCATAAGCACGGTTGTGCAAACAGTCACGCTTCATGAAGAAGAGGAACCGTCATGGAGGAAGACAAGAGAGGTCGCGATCTTGCACAAGCAGTGACGATTCCAGAAATTTCCTTGCGGCTTCAATACGTGCGGGAAGCAAAAGGACTATCCCTGCGAGAAGCAGAGGCGGCAACCCGAGTGCCTGTACATTACTTACGCCTGCTAGAAGGAAGAGGGGACAGCCGTCTCCTCTCCGATATTCTCGATCTCGTACCATTTCTTCGCACCTATGCTTTATTTCTCGGGCTTGATCCGGAGGAAACGATTGCACAATTTGTCCAGTCCGTTCATACGAAAGAAGACGCGCTTAGTGAACTCAGTGCCCCCCCATCGACCCCCCAGTCAACTGTTCGCCCAATGCTGCTTCTCATTAGTCTCGCAAGTGTCGTTCTTATCGCCGTCCTCTGGCTCATTCGCAAATCGTAACGAATCCCTTGGCAATAGGTAGAGAAGCATATAGACTCCAGCGGTCTTGAATACGCTCCGTAGCACCTCGGCTCTGGAGCACGTCCTGAGGAGGGACCGCCATGAGCGCTATGACAATTGAAACAATTCCACAGTTAACTGATCCAGTGTTGATCGTTGCTTTCGCCGGTTGGAACGACGCTGGCAACGCCGCAACCCATGCTGCACAGTTTCTTGTACAACAGCTGCAAGCTCGTCGTTTTGCGACTCTCGATCCGGAAGAGTTTTACAACTTCAGCGAGTTGCGTCCCCAGGTACGGCTTCGGGATGGCCTATATCGTGAGGTTATCTGGCCAGCGAATGAGTTCTCATATAGTGATGCTGCAGTTCTTCCCCGTGGCCTCGTGCTAGGAGTTGGTATCGAACCACATCTCAAATGGAAAACCTATTCAGCAGCGATTCTTGACCTCGCCAAACAATGTGGAGTGCAAATGGTACTCACACTCGGCGCACTGCTAGCCGATGTTTCATATTCACGTCCGGTCCGTGTCGCCGGTTTTGCGAGCGACCCAGCTTTGGCCGCACGATTGCAACTGACCTCTTCGCGCTACGAAGGGCCAACTGGAATTGTCGGTGTCTTCAACGATGCGTGCCGTCGTTCAGGAATTCCCTCGGCTAGCTTTTGGGCCAATGTTCCGCATTACATTTCCGCCGCACCAAATCCGAAAGCCGCCCTTGCATTGGTCAAGAGGGTGGAAGCGTTTCTTCATTTCTCAATGGATACAACTGAACTCAGCACCCAGTCGTTTACCTTTGAGACAAAGGTTGCTCAGGCGGTGGCTGAGAACCCCCAGATGGCAGCCTACGTTCGCCAACTGGAAGCGCGAGAGCAACAGGAAGAAGGATTTGAGGTAGAGCCTGCACTAAAAGCAAACGGCGGCGGGAATGGGCATGCTAACGGGAAAGATATGGAAGCTGAGTTACAGCGCTTCTTACAACAACGCAAGAATAAGAAGGACGATGAGTGAAAAATCTCTCACCGATGGAACAATCAGTGTACATGGTCAACCTCGGTTGTCCCAAGAACTTGGTCGATGGCGAGGTTATGCTTGGACTTTTGGCGCGCGAAGGATATACGCTCACACTCGATCCTGAACAGGCTGGCGTATTGATGGTGAATACATGCAGTTTTATCAATGAAGCGAAAGAGGAATCGATCAACACCATCCTCGAACTAGCGCAACATAAGGAGCAAGCACCAAGCAAACGGCTAATTGTCACAGGCTGTTTAGCACAACGCTATAGCCAGGAATTACGCGAGTCTCTCCCCGAAGTCGATGTCTTCGTTGGGACTGGCGAGTTTCTGCGAATTACCGAGATTTTGCAGCAAAAACGATCGCAGCTTGATGGGCCGGTGAGCTACGTTGGCGCCGCCCACGTTCTCCACGATCATACAACTCCACGCATCGCGACGACAGCGTTCTATACAACGTATCTCAAGATCGCTGAAGGTTGTAATCATAAGTGCGCGTTTTGCATCATCCCCAAGATTCGTGGCCTACAGGAGAGTCGTCCGATTGACTCGTTAGTGACCGAAGCGGAAACGCTGGCTGCACAGGGGGTAAAAGAACTCAATCTGATTGCACAGGATCTGACCGCGTATGGACGCGAACGACGAGATGGAACAACGCTACTCGCGTTATTGCGAGCGTTGAGCCGCATCGATGGAATTGCCTGGATCCGTCTCTTGTACTGCTATCCCAATTATCTTGATGAACCGCTACTACGTTTTATCGCTGAGGAAGCGAAAGTGTGTTCGTATCTGGATATGCCACTCCAACATATCAGCGATCGTATGTTGCGCGCGATGCGTCGAGAAAAAGGAGGAGATGGTATCCGGCGGTTACTTGAGCGTATTCGTACCTATATTCCTGGTGTCGTTTTACGGACCTCGTTCATTGTCGGATTTCCTGGTGAGCAAGAGGAAGATTTTCAACAACTGCTTGATTTCGTGGGCGAAGCGCAAATCGACCATGTCGGCGTATTTCGCTATTCACAAGAAGAGGGAACAGCAGCGGGAACATTACCCAATCAAGTCCCAGAAGAGGTCAAACAGGAACGCTGGCACCGCTTGATGAAACAACAGACCCAGATCGTTCGACGAAAAAACCTCGCCCTGGTTGGGAGCGAGCAAGAAGTTCTCGTCTGTGGCTATGACGAGCGTGGTCGGCTCTGGGGGCGGATCCGGGGGCAAGCACCGGAAATTGACGGGATTGTGGCCATGGAACAGGCGCAGGGTGAGGTGGGAGAGATTCTTCCCATGCGGATTTCCGCAGTGTCAGGGTATGACCTTCGGGCAAAACCGCTTATAGAAAAAGCAAAAGAATCTCACCAAGAGATTGACTTAGTGCATCTTCCCCTCTAGATTCCCCGATTACTTTTCGTGTCGGAAGGAGTGGGGTATGAGAAAAACCTTCTTGAAAAAGACTCGTGAGGCCCTTGTTGCACGGAGGGAACAGATTCTTAAACAACTCAACGAGGAAGTGAAAGAAGGCAGAGAATCCGCTCTTGATGAAGGAATGGACACTTACGACCTCGCCAGCGAAGAGCGGAGCCGTGAGATTAATCTTATCCTTAGTGATCGTGACCGCGATAAGCTGCAAGCCATTGAGGATGCACTGGAACGCATTGAAGACGGCTCTTATGGCATCTGTGAGTCCTGTGAGGAGGAAATTGCTCCCGAACGGCTTGAAGCATTGCCATTCACTCGTCTGTGTGTTTCTTGTCAAAGTGATATGGAGAGAGAGGCGAAACAGCACCGCCGCCCGGACGATGACCGTGGCCATCGCCGAACGAACTTATCAGACTTTGATGAAGACAATTTCTAGTCGTTCTGCGAGCAAAGCGTAGTGAGGGAGTACGATTCGCTTCCTCACTTTTCGCTCTCCCATCTCACACACAGCTGAGATGTCCTTCCCTCTATCAATACGAAACCAGCTACAAGCATTGTTTTCTGCGGCAGTGGCAGCCGTTGACCCGCGTGTTCTCATAAGTCGTATAATACAGAAAGAGCCCAGCGGTTTACTTGTCCACCGCCCTGGAAGTGATTCTTCCCAATTACACTTTCCAGTTCACCGGCGAATCCTCATCGTTGGCGCTGGCAAAGGTGCTGGTTTTCTCGCCCAAGGGCTTGAGCAACTTCTTGTGGAACAGGAAATCACAGGAGTTGTCGTTGTCCCTGTTGGCCAACAAGTCGATCTTCACCATGTCACAGTGGTGCATGGCGAGCATCCGATTCCAGGACCAGGCAGTGTGCAAGGGGCAGCAGCGATCTTCGATCTTCTTGCACAGAAAAGACCGGATGACTTGATCTGTTTCTGCTTGACCGGTGGCGCATCAAGTTTGCTCGTCAGTCCGGTCGATGGCATCTCACTTGCCGATAAAGTCGCGGTCAATCAACTCCTGCTCGCCTGCGGCGCTGATATCCATGAGGTCAACAGTGTCCGAAAACATCTCTCTCGTATCAAAGGTGGCGGACTTGCGCGTGCCGCGTTTCCCAATCACATAGTGGGTTTTATTCTCTCCGATGTCCTTGATGATGATGTAAGTACGATCGGGTCAGGACCAACTGCGCCCGACCCAAGTACGTTTGCCGAGGTATGGGCGATCGTCAACCGCTACGCCCTTCTTCATCAACTGCCACCGTCAGTCCGCTCTTATCTGTCCAGCGGGAAGAATGGCTTCCAGAAAGAGACTCCCAAACCCGGAGATGCAGTTTTTTCTCATGTCCATAACATCCTTGTCGGCTCCAATCGCTTAGCCCTTGAAGCAGCTGCCAGTAGGGCGCAAACACTCGGTTTTGTTACACACCTGATCGCGACCTCCCTATCCGGGGATACGACCGAAACCGCGCGAGTTTTTGCCGCTACTCTTCGTTTGTTACACAGGACGAGCCAATCTCCGCTCTGTGTGCTTGCTGGAGGAGAAACAACGGTCCACCTCACTGGGACAGGTAAAGGCGGGCGTAACCAAGAATTCGCACTTGTTGTCGCTGACGAATTACGGGGAGAGCGTGGTTGGGCATTATTAAGTGCAGGCACCGATGGTATTGACGGACCAACCGATGCTGCAGGTGCATTTGTTGATGGCAACAGCCTGAACAGAGCACGCCAGTACGGGCTCGATTCTTCGCAGTTTCTTAAACAAAATGATAGTTACACATTCTTTTCCACGCTCGGGGATCTTTTTGTACCTGGCCCCACTGGGACAAACGTAATGGACATCAAAATAGCTCTTCTCTGGCCTTCGACGTTCACCGCTCACACAGCCTCTTGAACTCTTGCATAAAAGCCGAGACATTATTAAGAGAGGGATTATGACACGAAACCGTACAACAGACACGGCTGGCCGCGTTCCCCCAGGGCAACATTTAGTGGAGAAATGGCCGGTACTGAGCTATGGACCCACGCCACGCTTCAATCCTGCGGTCTGGGATTTTCGCCTTTTTGGTTTAGTCGAGCGCCCAATACGTCTCAATTATCAGCAGTTCCGCGCATTGCCGCAGACTCGGCTGACCACAGACTTTCACTGTGTCACCACCTGGTCCCGTCTCGATAACCAATGGGAAGGGACACTCGCCACAGATGTCGTTACGCTCATTCAACTCAAACCGGAAGCTCGCTATGTGACTATCCATTGCGAAGGTGGTTATACAACGAACCTGACACTTGGGCAGTTTCTTGATGACGACGTGATTCTTGCTCATCGTCATGATGGTCAAGATCTTGAGCCTGATCACGGCTGGCCACTTCGCTTAGTAGTCCCGAAGTTGTATGCCTGGAAAAGCGCTAAGTGGGTAAGAGGAATTGAGTTTTTAGCCCAAGATAAACGTGGCTTCTGGGAAGTACGTGGATATCACAATCGCGGGAATCCGTGGAAAGAAGAACGCTATAGCGATCAAGAAGAAGACGAAGAATAGTATCCTAACTCATTCATACTCCTTCTGATTTTCTTCACTCGATCCTTCGTACCCTTCCTGTCTTGACTGAACGCCTATTCAATTTAATTTCTATTATGAATGGACGTTCAGTCAAAATTTTCTTGACAATCCCCACCTGAGAGCGCTAAAGAAAGCTAGCGCACTCCTCCGACCAACGGCCTCCAGGTGCGACACCGGAGTACCGGAGAAACAGAACATGGCAGTGTACACCCCCTTAGATCACCGGACGGTGGCGAATTTCGTCACCTCGTACGGTCTAGGTACCCTCAACAAAATGACCGGCATTCCTGCTGGATCTGTCAATACTCACTATTTGTTAGAAACTTCCAAAGGTCGGATCATTCTCAAAATCGATGAAGTGAAAAGCGTAGCTGATGCTGAACGTGAGCTGGCATTGTTCCTCTTCCTGCGTACTCGTGATTTCCCCTGTCCTCAGCCACTCGTGGATCGTCAGGGACAGTATTATCGCCTGTACAAAGGAAAGCCACTGTCTCTCTATACGCTGTTAAATGGAAAAAGTGTCCCAGAAGCGCAAATGTCAAAGGCTCAACTGGAACATATCGGACAGCTGCTTGCTACTCTTCATCAAGTCGGTTCTGATTATCCGAAAGATGAAGAGAATCGCTTTAGTGCCACCCGGATTCTCGCTCTTTACCAGGAGGTCAAAGAGCGACTGCCTGGGTATCTGCGTCATTTGACACACATGCTTGATGACGAAATGCTCTACCAACAGGAATATCAAGAAGATCGATTACCAAAGGGGATCATCCACGGGGATTTGTTTGCAGATAACCTGCTGTTCCGCAAAGACAAGGTTGTGGGTGTCCTGGACTTTGAGGCGGCTTGTCAGGGGAAATTTATTTATGACGTCGCAACCGCAGTAAATGCGCTCTGCTATATTGATGGACGCTTTGAGATTGACCGTTTTGACACCTTCCTATCAGGCTACCAGAGCGTACGAACGCTCACCCTTACGGAGTGGGATGCCTTCCCCAATGAATTACGCTTCTCCGCTTTTCGTTTTACCATCACGCGCCTCAAAGACTTCTTTCTGCGCCCCATGGAAGCACGAGATCGCGTAAGCAAAGATTTCCGCGAGTTTTTTGATCGACTGCAGGTCTTACGTCGCGAACGTCCCGGTGGTATGAACCGACTTCTCCTGGCCATGGCAACTGGCTATGATTATCGCCAGTACCAAAAACCTCCGGCAGCTCGAGATAAGCCGGAAGGGCGAACACCAATAAAGAATAGGAGAAGCGGAGGAAGACAGCGAGAAGCCTTGACGTTGCAAGTGCGAACACAGAAACGAGTCGCTGCGGCTCGCTAACACGGGCCATAGCCCCCTCGCACTTTGCTATACGCTGCGACCCTTTGGACACGTCATTCTGAGTGAAACGAAGAATCTCTCTGGGAATCCCTTCGTTTCATTCGAGGAGACATCCCTAGGGCACCACCCTCGTTATGAGTTGAGCTCAGGCTGTTGCCCCCCATCACCACCATTATGTTCAAGAAGATTCTCATCGCCAATCGCGGCGAGATTGCCAGCCGGATCGCACAAACGTGTCGTGAACTCGGTATTGCTACCGTTGCCGTATACTCTGAAGCTGATCGCTCCTCACCTCATGTGTATGTAGCTGATGAAGCGTTGCATATTGGTCCGGCGCCAGCGAAGGAAAGTTACTTGAATGCCGAGGCGATCATTACTGCCGCACAACGAACCGGCGCGCAGGCAATCCATCCAGGCTATGGCTTCCTATCGGAAAATCCCACCTTTGCCCGTTTAGTAAAAGAGGCTGGCCTTACCTTTATTGGCCCCTCGCCCGATGCCCTTGCTGCGGTTGGTAATAAAATCTTCGCTCGCCAGACAGTGACCAAGCTCGGAGTCCCGGTCGTTCCTGCGTTAGAGAACCCTTCGCGTGACCCTGAGGTTCTGCAGACACAAGCGCGTGACCTTGGTTATCCGCTTCTGATTAAGGCGGCCTCTGGCGGAGGTGGCAAAGGCATGCGCATCGTGCGCGACGAAAAAGACCTGCTCGAAGGAGTTGCTGCAGCCGAGCGCGAGGCACTTGCCGCGTTTGCCGAAGGAACAGTCTATCTCGAACGCTACATTGAACGCCCACGTCACGTTGAAGTGCAAATTCTTGGTGATATGCATGGCACCCTCATCCATCTGGGTGAACGGGAATGTTCGATTCAGCGGCGATATCAGAAGATCCTGGAAGAAACTCCTTCACCAGCAGTGAATGAGAAACTCCGTGAGGAGATGACCGCCGCAGCGCTCACCGTGGCCAAAGCTGCCGGCTATTACAACGCAGGCACGGTGGAGTTTATCCTTGATGATTCCGGGCATTTTTATTTCCTTGAAGTGAACGCACGGCTACAAGTCGAACACCCAATTACAGAATGGATCACAGGGTTAGACCTCGTCCGTGAACAGATTCGCATTGCCAGCGGCGCGCGGTTGGGTTTCACTCAAAGTGATATTCAACGGCGTGGACATGCATTTGAATGTCGAATTTATGCCGAAGACCCAGCCCACGGCTTTCTCCCCTCTCCAGGCAAAGTGTTACTGTGGCAAGC
The DNA here is from genome assembly GCA_016874775.1 of Deltaproteobacteria bacterium. Lineage (NCBI taxonomy): Bacteria > Pseudomonadati > Myxococcota > Myxococcia > Deltaproteobacteria bacterium. The sequence goes on along the minus strand of VGTJ01000028.1, from coordinate 10,066 downwards.
ACCGACCGGTCCTGGCGTGCGCGTTGATGCCGGAGTCGTTTCGCATACCGAGGTGTCTGTTTATTATGACCCGATGATCGCTAAGCTCTCGACTTGGGGTCAGGACCGAGAACAAGCACGTCGTCGCATGGAATCGGCCCTGCGCCAGTGTCTCGTCTTAGGGCCCACAACAAATATCCCATTCCTCCGTGACCTGCTTGCCCATCCGGCCTTCATCGCTGGAGCCACCCATACCGGTTTTCTTCCTGAGCATTTCGCCCAGTGGCAGGCTGAGGCAGCACCACGTCTCAACGTGGCCGCGTTTGCTGCTGCAGTTAGTCACAAACAGTCCACTCCACAAGCTGCACAAAGTGTACAATCTGCTAGTGAAACCCCGTGGCAGCACCTTGGTGGTTGGCGTATTGGCAATTAATCCGCTAAGAGAGAGCACGTATGAAAACAACATTGCATGCACGGGGAAATGCGCTGACGGTCGAATATCGGCAGAACGGCGACGAGTACACTGTTACAGTGGGGGATACAGCGCTACAAACACAGATTCTCGCGACACATGAAGGTGCGCTAACGCTCGTGGTTGATGGGCAACTCCTGCACGCACATGTCGTCAGTGACGGACCGCGGACGCTCGTCGCTCTTGATGGGCACGTGTACGAATTTGCCCGTGGGGAAAAGAAAAGTTCTCACAGCCGTCAACGTGAAGCTGGGCGCTTGAGCCCAGAGATCCGCTCACCAATGCCGGGAAAAATTCTTGACGTTCGAGTGACAGAGGAAGCAAACGTTGAAACTGGACAGGTCCTGGTCGTTCTTGAAGCGATGAAAATGGAGAACGCGTTAACTGCAGAAGGACCTGCCCGTGTTCGCAAGATTCACGTTGCTGCCGGAGAACTGGTTGAACTCGGCCAACTGTTAGTCGAACTCGAATTCCCTCAGGCTGCAACACAGGGTGATTAGCCTAACCGCGCACCAACCTGGATACCACTTTGTTTGGCAAACTCTGACGCTGCAATTTTTCCACCGTCACCACGGACTTTTTTCGCGATGATTGTTCCCCCCGGTGCAGCAATGTGTAAGTCTTCGCCTTCAATTGCGGTCACTTGTCCTGGTGACGCCGCAGATGAGCCCGATTGCAGCCGACAATCATACAACCGCACCATCTTCCCTTGCCATGCGGTATGCGCTCCGGGTTGTGGGTCGCATCCACGAATCCGATTGTAAACAACCTGGGCTGACTGCGTCCAATCAATCCGTCCATGTTCATCTCCACACGGAGGATCATAGTTTGCTCGTGACTCATCTTGGACGATACGAGGTGGATTGCCCGCTTTGATCAGGTCAACCGACTCAGTAATCGCGTCAACTCCAACCGAGAACAATTTATTGAAGTATAATGTCCCGGTCGTATCGTCTGGTCCGACGTCAACTTCTTTCTGCAAAAGAATTGGTCCAGTATCTATTCCTTCATCAACCCAAAACAAGGTGATACCGGTTTTCGATTCACCGTTGATCAACGCCCAGTTAATCGCGCTACGACCACGGTATTTTGGCAACAACGATGGATGAAAACAGATGCTGCCGTATCGTGGTAGGTTGAAGACCTGTGGCGGCACGATCTGTGTGACAAAGGCAAGGATGGCTAAATCCGCATTGAGGGCTGCAAACTGATCGCGTACTTCAGGCGTCTTCAAGGTCTTATGTTGATGTACTGGAATCCCGAGCTGAATCGCGCGTTGTTTCACTGGGTCGAACTTCCCGCCTGGAGCATCTGGCGGACAGAATACCGCAAGGACTTCTTCGCCTTTGGTAGTCAGTTTTTCGAGCGTCTTTTCAGCAAATGCAGCTTGGCCAATAAGAATGATACGCATGGATCTTTTCCCTTCCTTCACTCATGCTTGTGCTTTACCAACAGGCTGAGGAAAAAGGACACGGCACACACGGCCAATCACTGTCGCCATACGTCGTGCTCCCTCAGCCGTGGCGATGAGATTATTATTTATTTCGAGTTCAAGGTACACTAAATCGTTTCGTTCGCCATGAGTACGGGCACTAAAAATCAGTCCATCATATCCTGAGTATGGCTCGTTATAGAGGACACGATGGCCATCATGGCCAAGCCGTCCCCCAACCTCCTGCGCTAAATCCTCGTAACGATCGAATAACACTCCCATATCAAACCGACGTTCTTTCTTTCCTAGAACAGGGGTGAAACTGTGGATACTCAGGAGAACTGGTTGATCGTTTTTTCTTTGTGCAAGTAAATTGTCAATTGCTTCATGATATGGTCGGTAGAATGTATCGATGCGATTCTGCCGTTCCTCTGGTGACACATCGCAATTTCCTACGATAACCGTACGATCACTTTCCTTCACGATGATGTCATGGTCATTGAGATCACGGTTACAATCGATCAGCAGGCGGGAATATCGAGAACAAATTGCTGGTGCATCAAGGGTTTGCGCGAGATAAGCAACAACCGAACGTGCGCCAATATCCCACCCGATATGTTGTTGAACTTCTGCTGGCGAAAGGCCGAGGTTCTGATACTCCTGCGGTAGTGCATAGGAGGCATGCTCACAGGTCAGAACCAAAGGAAACTGTCCTTCTAGATTAATCAGCTCAAACGCATTGTTATTCTGCCGCATGCCTTCTGAATTACTGAAGGAGGGGGGAAGTTGCAAGTCGTCCCGGATAAAACTCCGTTGACAAATGAACAGGTTATTCATATAAAGTAAAACGTTTTTTGCTATCTGACCGAGGTGCAAGGAGGCAGCATGGTTCGCCGTGAAAAGAGCAATTACATTATCCAGGCTGTAGCTCATGCCCTGGATGTGCTTGAGCAGTTCCACGGTGATGCAGAGTTGGGAGTCACAGAACTTAGTAAGCGATTACGACTTCATAAAAACAATGTTTTTCGAATTCTCGCGACGCTTGAATCACGCGGTTATATTGAGCAGAACCGATCAACTGAGAACTATCGTTTAGGAACACGTTGTTTGCAAATGGGGCAAAGTTACATCCAACACATGGGGTTACTCAGGCAAGCACGTCCGATTATGGCGGATGTTGTCAAAGCATGTCATGAAAGCGCGTATGTAACCGTCATGCGCAAAGGAAAAGTTGTTCCCCTTGATATGGTCGATTCTGACCAACCAGTCCGTATCGTCTCCCACGTTGGGGAATCACTTCCGCTGTACTGCACGGCTGCCGGAAAAATTCATCTTGCCTTTGAACCAGCTGAAGAAATTCAACGCAACTTTCCAGAAGGACTCGAGCGTTACACTGAAAACACAATTGTTGACCGTCGGATCTTGGTCGAACAGTTAAAAGAAGTTGCTACTGTGGGCTACGCACTGGAAAACGGTGAGTATCTTGCTGACGTACGTACCATTGCAGTCCCCATCCGAGATTACACACGTACTGTAGTTGGAAGCCTTGCTGTAAGCGGTCCCGCGTATCGTATTCCTTCTGAACGGATTGAGAAGGAACTCTCGCCTTTGGTACTTAACGCCGGACATGAACTCTCAGTTCGCTTAGGCTATAACGCATAGAACGACAGCGCTTGACAGGGTCATGCAGACACGCTGAAGTAGGGCGGCATCTCAGCCGTCCCCCCACCACATCATCACATATGGAGGAATAGTGGAGTGAAAACGCTAGTTACGGTCAAGCGCGTTCCTGACCCTGAGACAACGATTCGCGTAAAACCCGATGGCTCAGGAATCGTTACTGACAACGTGAAGTACGTCATCAACCCATTCGATGAAATCGCAATTGAAGAAGCATTACGCATCAAAGAAAAACTCGGCGGTGAAGTGGTCCTTGCCAGTATTGGCACCAAGGTTGTTACCGAACAACTCCGCACCGGGTTAGCAATGGGCGCTGATCGGGCAGTTTTGATTATCAGCGAACAAGAACTCGACTCACTGGCAGTGGCTCGTGTTTTTACCAAACTGGTTGAGACCGAAAAACCGGACCTCGTCATCATGGGCAAACAAGCAATCGATGACGACTCCAATCAAGCTGGCCAGATGCTTGCCGCCCTTCTTGATTGGCCTCAAGCAACATTCGCCTCAAAAGTCGAACTCGCTGCGGATCAGAAGTCAGCCCAAGTTACTCGCGAGGTCGATGGTGGATTAGAAACGATTGGCTTCTCTTTACCGGGCATTATTACTGCTGACCTCCGTTTGAATGAACCTCGCTATGCCTCACTGCCAGGTATCATGAAAGCTCGGAAGAAAGAGATTAAAGAGGTTGCGATTGCCAGCTTAGGTGCTGAGATGACCCCACAACTGAAAGTACAAAAGCTCGAACCCCCAGCCAAGAAACAAGCTGGCAAGAAACTGGAAACCGTCCAAGCGCTCGTGGATTCGCTCCACACTGAAGCGAAAGTCATCTAAGGAGTACTGACGTGGGTAACGTTCTTGTTTTTGCTGAACATCAAAAAGGCAAATTTCCTAAGAGTACGCTGATCGCATTACAAGCAGGAAAAGAAGCGGCAAGCAAACTCGGCGGCAATTGTATCGCCACTGTTTTAGGGTCAGGCATTGATGCAGCAGCGAAAGAAATCTCTGGCTATGGAGTCGCTAAAGTTATTGCTACCGATGACCCAGCGCTCGCCAATTACCTCGCTGATGCTTATGCCTCAGCACTCGAACAACTAATCAAAGCGAACGATGTCTCGTTGTTAGTCGCCACATCAACCGCTGTGGGCAAAGACCTGTTGCCACGAGTGGCTGCACGTCTCGGGGTTGGTATGGCCACCGATGTGGTTACGATTAACGCCGACGGCACGTTTAAGCGACCGATGTATGCAGGTAACGCACTGGCAACGGTCTCACTCGATGGTGCAGTAAAAGTCATCTCGGTTCGGGGAACGGCATTCGATGCTGCGCAACCTGGTGGACACGCCCCTGTAGAAAAAGCGAGTATTAATCTCGATGCTAGCGCGAAGAAAATGCAATTCGTCTCTTTTAATGAGATCAAGTCTGATCGTCCACAACTGACCGAAGCACGCATTGTCGTGTCTGGCGGTCGCGGTTTGAAGTCGGGAGAGAATTTCACCACCTATTTGGAACCGCTCGTTGATGCACTCGGTGCAGCGATGGGTGCAAGCCGCGCGGCCGTCGACGCGGGTTTTGTTCCGAACGACCTGCAAGTTGGCCAAACCGGAAAAGTTGTCGCACCAGAATTATACTTTGCGGTTGGCATTTCCGGCGCGATCCAACATCTGGCAGGTATGAAAGACTCCAAGGTGATCGTCGCGATCAACAAAGATCCCGAAGCACCAATCTTCAACGTCGCCGATTATGGTCTCGTTGCCGACCTCTTCAAAGCTGTCCCCGAGCTGACGGAGGAAGTGAAGAAGCTCAAAGGATAAACGGTAAGAGCGACCCGCCTGCTGACTTGTGACTTCATCTGGGCACGGTGGTCCGTGCCCTGGTATTGATCTCCTTCCCCACAAAATTCCAAATATATCACTCTCAGTTACATTTCTCTACTAACTGCAGGTTTCTTTGTACAAGCAGAACAAAGAAAGACGGGAAAGGGAATTTCTCGGCTATTTTCTCTGTTTACACGGTTAGGACCCGGATCCATTGCTCCGGTTATAAGCGAAAGCAAGGAGGTCAGATACCGTGACACAGGAAGAGGGCGCGCATCTCCCTTTCATGCCCATCATAAAGAAAACGGCCTTCGTTCTTTGCGGGCTCATCCTCGTCCTTACTATTCGCTTTTTCCCAACGCTCCTAACAGAGCTCAAGCAATCTCTACATACCAACCTCTTTCGCTATAGAATGAGAGAGTTGGACCGTGCCCTTCAAAACCGACCGATTCCTCGTGTTGCTGGGGTATCGAGAGAAGTGGTGGAGAAAATTGTTAAACGCCATGAAAGCGAACTCAAAAAAATCCCCGGTGTAGAAGGGATCTTTGTTGCTGGCGATAAAATTATCATCCACATAAGGGTATACACAGATAACAAAGGACAAAAGCTAGAATATCTGCCAGCTCACCTCCAGGCTCTCCCTCAGACAATAGAAGGCATCCCAGTTACTGTTTCATCCTTGTCTGTTTATCCTCCTCCACCAGGGGTAATTATTCTCAAACCTAAAGGAAAAAGAGAACGTGCAAAAACCTGCCCAGCAAACTTGTATGAAACAAACTTGCATGGATGGCGCTTCTGTTTTGATCCCGTACATCCTGAACCGATTCCAGGTTTGATGATGCTTCCTATTGCTGGCATTCCTCCCGAACAGGCATACAAAATTCTTGATCGCAATCGTAACAGACTCATGGCTCTTCCGGGGATTGAGTCAGTTGGAATGGGCGCAAACGGTATTTATGTCACAGCAGCTCATCCCTCCATACTGCCAAAAGAAGTCGAAGGACTCCGGCTAGAAGTGCACCCGGTCTCAAAAGTGGAAAAACGCGAAGCGCGCTACACGGCAAACATTGCTCTTACCGCGCCGTAAACCCACCGTCGATCACTAACTCACTTCCTGTCACAAACGACGACTCGTCGGATGCCAAATAGAGGACACCATAAGCGACTTCCTCAGGCTTGCCGTCACGTCCGAGTGGTGTCATGCGTAAGACCATATCGCGTCGCTCGGGGCTGAGCGGAGCCGTCATCGGTGTTTCGATACGACCTGGATGGATGGAGTTCACACGAATCTTATCTTGCGCATATTGAACCGCAGCGTTTTTGGTCAGTAACCGCACAGCACCTTTGCTTGCCTGATACGCTGGGATATTCGAGAGACCAACGAGGCCAGCAATCGATGAGATGTTGATAATCGACCCGCCCCCAGCACGCCGCATGGCTGGGATAGCATGCTTCATCCCTAGAAACACGCCAGTCTGATTGATGTTGATCACTTCGTTCCACGCTTCCAAGCTGGTTTCATCAAGCGGCGCCATCCGCACAATACCAGCGTTATTAACCAGAACGTTGAGTTTGCCATAGGCTCGCTCGGCCATTTCCACTGCTCGTTGCCAGTCGCTCTCTTGTGTCACATCCAGATGGATATAGGTTGCCGCACCACCTTGTTGCACAATTCCTTGCGCAGCCTTTTGGCCTACCTCATCAAGGACATCACCTATAACCACCTTTGCGCCTTCGCGAACAAACAAGCGTGCCTCGCACTCCCCCATGCCGCGTGCTCCGCCGGAAATCAATGCAACTTTACCATCGAGTCGTCCTGCCATAGCAACACCCTCCTTAGCTGAAGCTATACACCCCTTTCCATAGCACTCTCAAGGTGAGGAGTTGCGACAGAGTCAGGTCCCCCGTACAATTGCCCCAGACAAAAGAGAGCACTTATGTCAGCACAACAAGTTATCGGTCCCACTTCGCATTATTTCTATTCGCAGCGTCTCAAACTGCACTATGTTGATTGGGGCAATCCCGACAAGCCGCTGCTCGTGCTTGTCCACGGTGGGCGGGATCACGCACGCAATTGGGATTGGGTCGCCCAAGCTCTCCGTAGTGATTATCACATTATCGTTCCAGATCTCCGTGGTCACGGCGACTCAGAATGGGCACGCGGCAGCGAATACACAATGGTTGAGTACGTTGTGGATATCGCTCAACTGCTGTCACAACTTGACACTTTTCCGGTAAGGCTAATTGGCCACTCGCTTGGTGGCGGCATCGTTCTGCAATACACCGGTGTCTATCCAGAAAAAGTCAGTAAGGTCGTATCGATTGAGGGCCTCGGTCCACCACCAGAGATGATAGAGCAGCAGTCAAAACATGCGCATGAACGGATGCAGCGGTGGATTGCCGAGATGCGTAACTTAGCTGGGAGGCTCCCGCGTCGTTATAAGACGCTTGACGAAGCCGTGCAGCGCATGCGCGAAGCAAACCAACGCCTCAGTGAAGAGCAAGCGTATCACCTCACCGTCCATGGACTTTGTCGCAACGAAGACGGGACCTACACGTGGAAATTTGACAACTACGTCCGAGCGCAATCACCATACCGTTTTAATCTTGACGACGCATGGGAAATTTGGGGGCGGATTACCTGCCCCACTCTGTTATTTCGCGGCATGGAATCGTGGGCCTCAGACCCGGAAAAAGATGGACGCATTAAAGCATTCCAGAATGCCCGGCTCGTGAATGTTCCTCGTGCAGGTCACTGGGTTCATCATGATCAATTGGCAATCTTTCTAAACGAGGTACGAGGATTCCTCCGCAGTTAAATCGCAATCTAACAGCTTGCTCTGAACGAAGTGATCAGGCAAAGTTCACTCCACAGAACGCTCGGGTCTGTAGATACCCGAATCGGCCAAAGCGGTATTTGCGCCACTCAAAGATTCGCACGGGTTCGATCGCGTCGCGGACGAACACGCGCAACCAGAATCGGCCCTGTTGGGAGTCAGCAATTGGCGAAAAAGTAAAATGCGTCGGTGCCTGCTCGTCTATCTGTACTAAAGGCAACAGCGTGTGGAGCATGATAATATTGGCAGGTGAGACAATCTCAATCCCCAAGCTGCCCTGGCTGGCCGGGAGATCCAGGATAGGAGCAAGTAACAGTCCGTTGAAATGAGACTGCTGTAGCTCCAACGGATAGGTCAGAAAAGGAACAAACCGTAAATCGGTACTGGGCTGGAGTCGATAGCCCTTGAGGTGAGGCGTCAAATGTAAACTGTCGTCTTTGAGTTGTTGGAAGGCAGGCGCAACCGCCTCGCGAAGATCACCACCAAGCTGAAAGCGGGACAACCAACGGGTGGTACGGCGTTGACGAAGAGCGGTCAATTCAGCCGACACTATGGGCTTCCTGATTTCAAAGCGGGCAAGCTGTTGCGCAACAGCGGCAACTTTCCCTTGGAGTTGATCATATAGTACCTGTTTCCCCATCAACTCTTCTTGCTGTTCCGTAAGTCTTTGCTGCTGCGTACGTATCTGTTGCTCCAGCTCCAACAGTCGACCTTGAGTCGCCCGCAAATCGCTTTGGAGTCGTTCCGTTTCCTTACTTTGTTCGGCCAAGACCGTCTGTAACTGCGCAATCTCCTCCGTTCGAGCGGACAGCTGTTGCTGGAGTTCCTGTTGTCCCCCTCCTGCTTCCAAAAGCTGGTCGTGCTTCACTCCGTTACAGCCTAGATCAATAGACCTTGTCACGTGGTCGGCGGAAGCAAGCTTTTCTAAAATGTATTGTCTCTCCTCCATATCAGCTATTGCGCCGGTGCGGTCACGCGCAAGCCAGAACTGGTGGAATTCGTGCTCAGGCAGAGTCGTTCCAAGAGAGAGCGTACAGTTCTGACAACAAGGAATCTCAGCACGGCGATCCATGCGTACGGCATGCCGAATCCGTTGCATGCTACTGTTATTCAAAAGCGAACCAAAGTCTTGTTCTGGGAAGCCGCCAACATTAAAGGTTTCGTTATAAACTGCGCAGCATGGTTGCGCCCAACCATTGACAGTAAAATACAAAGAATCGCCTTCGATAAAATTGCATCCACCAAAGACACGCTCCTGAAGCTTCCCGTGTATTGGTAATTCATCATTCCCACTGTAGCCATGCATGTCACGCGTCTCGACCGAGACCCCAAGAGGGGCAAAGGTTGCTTCAAGCCGCTGGAACGCTTCTACTCTTGAAGGAACAATTAAACCTGGAATTTCTCCTTCACGCGGAAGAATGGTACACGTCGTCAAGAGCAGATCAGGGCGCTGCTTCTTCGCCTCTTGGGAAAACGCTCGAATATTCGCAAGTACTTGCTCGTAGTGAGGACCGCGTAAACACTCAAATCTCTCTTTATCGCCAAATCCATCAAAGGAGAACACAAGCTTTTTCACGATGGGTATATCGAGAAGGGCTCGCGCTTTGTCTCCCTTGAGAAGCGAAGCGTTAGTATGCTGAATAACGAGAGCGTTACGAGCCACCTGAGAGCCATGCAGAATCTCTAGACACTGCCGGAAGTGTGGATGCGCTAATGGTTCTCCAAAATAAGCTACCACGGCCAGAGGCCGTGGTATTAAGAAGGCCCCTCCGAAGGGGCCGAGCACATTCCGAAGCCCCCGCTGGGGGCGGTAACTCTTAGGAAGGCCCCGCTGGGGCCTCTATACGGTTAC